>CAIVDG010000224.1 GCA_903904615.1 uncultured Acidimicrobiaceae bacterium
GGTGAAGCGGCTCTCCAAACATTGGGGTCGGTGACTGTTGGGGGAGTCACTCTTGCCACGCCATTTCTCACCGCATCTGGCACTGCCGGTCACGATGTTGAATTCGCGTCGTATATGCCGTTGCACAAACTGGGCGCCACTGTGGCAAAGAGCTTGTTCCACGAAGAGTGGGCGGGTAACCCGTCACCACGAGTTCACGTTGCACGCGGTGGAATGGTGAATGCTGTGGGCTTACAAGGCCCTGGAGTGGTGGCGTGGGTGCGCGACTCGTTGCCGAAATGCGAAACTCTTGGTGTCACGGTTGTGGCCAGTATTTGGGGTCGCACCATTCAGGAATATGTTCGCGCCGCGGAACTTCTGCGTGAAGCAGGCACACGCATTGCAGCGATTGAAGTGAACTTGTCGTGTCCAAACTTGGAAGGTCGAAGTGGAATCATTGCCCACGACGCGAATCTCTCGGGCCGCATCATCTCTGAAGTCTGTGCAGTTACCGCGGTGCCAGTGTGGGCCAAGCTGAGTGCTAACACAGATCGCATCATCGACGTTGCAGAGTCTGTGGTTGGTGCTGGCGCTATGTCTCTCACCCTCATCAACACCATGCTTGGTATGCAGATCGATGTGCGTACCGGTAAGCCCACTTTGGGTAATGGTGGTGGCGGACTCTCTGGTTCAGCAATTCATCCCATTGCAGTTCGCGCAGTTCACGATGTACGTGTTGCAATGCCATCGGTAGACATCATCGGCGTGGGCGGTATCTCGTCTGGGGTCGATGCGCTCGAGATCATGATGGCTGGCGCTAATGCGGTGCAGGTCGGTACAGCCTCATTTGCAAACCCAGCGGCAACATGGAACATCGCGTGCGACGCCGCACGCCAAGCGAGGTCACAAGGTGCTCGCACATGGGGTGACATTGTCTCAGTGATGCATCGCACCTAGGGGTTCCGTTGCGCACGAGGTTCTCGCAACTACAATCACCATATGGAAAGCAGAAATCGCGACCTCGAGACCGTGTCTCGGCTGCGCACTGCTCGTCTTCACGCCGTTGAGGCTGCGTCACGTGGGGAAATGGAGTCGCTGTTGCGTCACTCCACACCTGAGGCGTCGCAGGTGTACGTAGTGAAGTTGTTCGATGTTCACCCTCGGTTCGGCAAAGTGGCAGGTCGCCGTTTGCTTGCCCAGTTGAACGTTCCGCCTTTTGCGCGAGTCTCCAATCTCAGTTCGCAACAAGTTGATGCTTTGTTGCAGGCCGTAGGGGAGCCATCGTGAGTGCCCCCATCATTGTTGTGGTCTCAGGCCCAGGTGGTGCTGGTAAGGGAACCATCGTTGAAGAATTGGTGCAACGTGATCCGGCGCTGTGGCTTAGTCGATCCTGGACCACGCGAACACAACGCGACGGCGAATCAAGTGATGCGTATGTGTTTGTGTCGCGTTCCGAGTTCGAGCAACACATCGCTAGTGGGGGCTTCTTGGAGTGGACCGAGTTCCTTGGCAACTTGTACGGCTCACCCATGCCGAATGTGGACGATGGGCGAGACATTGTTCTGGAGATTGAGCTACACGGCGCCACCCAGGTAAAGGAACGGCATCCCGATGCCATCTTGGTGTTTGTTCAGCCACCGTCAAGAGAAGAGCAGCGCCGTCGTCTGCAGGGCCGCGGCGACTCAGAGCAGCACGTGGTGGAACGCCTGAAGAAGGCCGAAGACGAAGAACGTCTGGGGGCCGAAATTGCCGACGTCATCGTCGTAAATGACGACTTAGAGCGTGCTGTGGCCGAGATTCAGGGCATTATCGGTGCGGCCCGTAACCGCTCCCGATAGCCTTTAGCCGACTTCGGAGGTCTCCACATGTCCCGTCAACACGACTCCATGATTCACCCCAGCATTGAAAATTTGTTGAACCGCGAGAGCCTCGAGGGTTCAAAGTTTGCGCTCGTCACCCTTGCTTCGTACCGCGCACGTCAAATCAACTCGTACTTCAACCAGCTCGGTGAAGGTCTCGGACAAATGGTGCCACCTCAGGTGTCCTCCGTTGCCCGCAAGCCACTGTCTATTGCATTTGAAGAAATCGCAGCCGACAAGATTGTAAAAATCGAACGCCTTCCATACGACGAGATGGAAGCAGAAGCAGACGAAATCTTTGGTGCAGACGTTGCCGAAGACGACGCTGCCGAGTCTGACGCCGAATAGGTCTTCGTACCGGTCCGTCTTCACGCACTGGCATCAGTTACATGGAATCGGTCCGCGGTCGTCGCATAGTCCTTGGTGTCTCCGGGGGAATCGCTGCCTACAAGTCTGTAGAAGTGTGTCGTCGTTTAGTTGATGCGGGTGCACATGTGTCCACCATCCTTACGGAAGACGCACATCGATTCATCGGCCCCGTCACGTTGTCGGCGTTGTCGTCAGAGCCAGTTCACACAAGTTTGTGGGAAGACGCATCTCCAATTCCGCACACACGTCTTGGTCAGAACGCGGACCTCATCGTTGTTGCGCCAGCAACAGCACGGGTGCTTGCTGCGTATGCGATGGGTTTGTCGCACGACTTGTTGATTGCCACTCTCATCGCAACCCGGGCACAAGTTGTCGTGTGTCCAGCAATGCATACAGAAATGTGGGAACACCCTTCTGTTCAAGACAACGTCGCTTTGCTTCGTTCGCGCGGAGTCATTGTTGTGGAACC
>CAIVDG010000225.1 GCA_903904615.1 uncultured Acidimicrobiaceae bacterium
CCGCCTAGGTCTTGACTGAGTCGCAAGACGGCCAATGCGAGAAACACCATGGCAAGTCCGAGACACACTGCAGCCAAAGTTCCGACCGCAACCCATCGGGCGGCGCCCTTCAACGGCTCAATTGTCTCTTGGCGCGCATAGGCCTTCACGGAGTCGACAATGTCGGTTACTTGGTCGCTCGGAGTTGGCCGGCGGCGGAAGCGGGAGGTGGTCTCTGCCATGGACCGAGAATTCTACGGCTGTTAGGCAGTGTTATCCACAGGTATCTATTGGCCGAAGCGAAAAGTAATGATTTCCTGCAGATGAGTGACTTCATCCAGCAGGCGAACCGCACGCTGTCTCAACGACATCTCCGACAGAATCTCGTATCTCGCCAATGGACCACTTGGGAGCAAACGCACCAAGGTCCATAGTAAAGCCCCAATTTCTTCGTTGCGGACCCCTTGAATAAGCCCAGACACTCCCCCAGGTACTTTGGGTCGAGAGATGTTGTGTACATCCATTAAGGCGAACAGACGGTCAATATCGGATGACAGATTTGGAAGCAATGCCCGAACAGCCGAGACCTCGTCTTCTGGCAGTACTTCGTCGCGGTGCAGTGTGAACTCAACGCGTGGATAGGAATCATCATTGTTCCACCTAGTGACGGTCACTGCCTGTTCCGCATGGGCGTACACCATGATTCCGAAATCGGCAGGCTCTACATGATCAACGTGCACCAATACACCAGTGTCGAAGCGTTGATCATGGCCTCCTACTTCAGATCCCGCTGAGATGAGAACTGACACGAAAGTGTTGTCACTTTGTAATACTCGTTCCATCATCGATAAATATCGATCTTCAAAAACACGCAAGATAACGGCATCACCGGGAACGTATGCCGCACCGACGGGAAACGCCGGAGTAAGAGTCACGGCGCTAATTGCTCGGGAGTTGGCAATGCGCGCGCCTTGTTGAGTGCAGATCCCAGTGAATTCCAAATCGGGCGATACGAACCCTGATTGTCAACTCCACTCGCGTTCATGAGCAACGCAAAGCGAACTGGCGAGTTGCCTTCCAACGGCAAGTACCCCACCAGTGCTTTCACGCCAGACAATGTTCCGGTCTTTCCTACTAGACGATTCTTGACAGGCGAATCATCAAACACAGAACGAAGTGTTCCTGTTTGTCCGGCTACGGGCAGGACCTGCGGAAGAGATTGTTCGTTCATCTGCAGTAAAGACATGAAGTTGGCACAACTCACACGATTGGTGGATGACAGGCCAGAACCATCGGCGACAGTGGCAGTCGTAGGAAGTTTCCACTTGATGACGAACTCCTGCACCACAGAGATACCCGCGGCTGTGGTTCCTTGCTTGCGCTGTGCAAATCCAATTTCCTTTAGCAACAACTCAGCTGTGTTGTTGTCGCTGTTGACCAACATTTCTTGAACAATCTTGGACAGAGGTGCAGAAGTTACGGATGCCACTTTCTCGGATGACGACGGAACAACGGTCTCGTATCGCGCATCCGCAGCGACCGAGATGCCTCGAGCACCAAGGAGAGATCTGAGTTCAATAGCCGCAGCTATCGCTGGGTTGTCGAGTTTCATGGGTTGACCAACGACTGCTCCATCGTTCACTACGAGTGCGCCAAGCGGGCCCGCCTCAACAACGTTGAACTCTGCGGGCCACGCATCAAGAAAACGAACTGCGTCGTATCGCGCATCGACGCCGACAATTGACCCTGAAACAGAGCGAATGCCAGCAGCAACAATCGAGTCCGCTAAAGCCTCCAGCGATGTTTCGTTGAAGGTTGGATACTTCTCGGTCGCTATGTATTCCTTGCGAACCAAGAGAGGATCGCCTCCGCCAACGAAGTAGAGGTCTTGGACACTTCCTGTGTTGACATTTCCTGTTGCAAAGATTGCGGTTTCGAATGTGTGTTGTGCGCCCAGCACTTCAAGTGCCACCGCAGCAGTGAGAACCTTTTGCGCAGATGCAGGAATGAAACTGTCGGTTGCTCGTACCGATGCTTGTTGTTCCCCCAGCCACTCCACGGTTAAGCAGGATCCGTTCGGAAGCTGAGACACAACGTTGTTGAGTGCTCGCCGGAGTGAACCCGAGCGCGACATGGTGGACAGCGTGGTTGGAGCCCTGCGCACGGAGAGCACCTTCACGTTCGCAGGTGTGGGAAGGGTTTGTGCATTGAGTGGCACCACTTGTTCGGCAATTGCGTTAGTGACGAAGTAGCCAGCCGCAAGAACAACTGCGCCAACCACCCCGACAATTGACACAAAGCGAACTGGGTCCTTTGCCCTGCGCACCCGAGTTCTATCTCTTTGCGACACCTGTATGTACCGCGTATCTGTAGAGATGGCCGAGTGCGACAACAGCACGGTTACCGCTTGCATAGCAAAGTCGGCCCGACTCACGAACCGTAGACACACCTGGATTGTTTGGATCTGCAACAGCAAGTTCTGTTGCCACCAGAATTGGTTTTCCGGTTTTCACAGAAAGATCGTGGGCCGCTTGAGCGAAACGTGCGTCTTGGCGTTCGTGGTATTCCACAATTCGTTCAAGGCCATGACCTGGATGAAAGTGTCCTTCACGCATGAGCCGTGCTTGATTGGCCTGAATACCAAGACCCAGGTACACCACTGCATCAACATCGGGATGTGTTGCAATCATCTCCATTACCTCGGGGATGGTGTCACGGGTCTCGCCTCCAGCGCAATCGACGGGATTGTTGCGACTCCAGCGTGGTGGAAGCTTGGTGTCAATCTGCGATTTCAAATCATCGGGTAGTTGCATCAATTGCAATGATCCATCTTGTGCAATTGCATCGCTTGTCACTACTCCCCAGCCACCTGCTGTCGTCAAGATGACTACATTCGGACCCTTTGGAAGGGGCTGTGTTGCAAATGTTGCTGCTGCTTCAAAGGCCTCTTCCACGGTTGCTGCACGAGAAATTCCACCCGCTTTGCATGCACCATCGAAGATGGCATCATTGGCGGCTAATGCACCGGTGTGGCTAGCTGCTGCTCGCGCACCTTTGTCAGTAGCTCCACCCTTCACCACCACAACGGGTTTTGTACGCGCAGCTGTTGTGAGGCGCGACATCAGTCCAGCACCGTCGCTGATTCCTTCGACATACGCAAGGGAAACTTTTGTTGCGGAATCTGTGCTGTACCACTCGATGAGATCAGCGACTCCAAGAGCAGCTGCGTTACCTGCCGACACAGCACGACTGATTCCCACACCGGTTTGTCGCGCATAGTTCATAAAACTAGAGACAAAGTTTCCACTTTGACTAGCGACACCAATGGCACCAGCAGGTGGGTACGGCGCAACAATCTGCGCGCACAAATGAGCAGGAGTTGACACCACACCCTGACCATTGGGTCCTGCCAGCAGAATTCCAAGTTCGTCTGCCAAAGCGATGAGCTCGTCTTCCAGTACTCGACCTTCCTCCCCTGCCTCGCCGTATCCGGCCGATGTGAGGAACGCGGCCTTAATTCCCTTCTTTGCGCATGCGCGCAATAAATCGGGGTTCGCTGAAGCGGGTGTACATACGAACACCAGGTCAATTGCGTTGTCTGGCAATTCTGCGATGTCTGCGACGGTGCGAACTCCCAGCACTTCTTCACCCTGAAGATTTGTTCCGAAGACTCCACCTGCATAGCCGCTCGCCAAGATGTTGTGAAGGGACACAAAACCAAATTTGCCCGGGTGTGTAGACGCCCCAGTGACAAGAACTCCCTTTGGTTCAAACAGCGCCATGAACTGATCGTTGCTGTATGCAGCGCGCTTCTTCTCAACCGGCGTTGGACGCTCTCCAAGTTCGACGAGTGCGTCAACAGCCACGACATGACCGTCGGGTTTCACAATCAATGGGTTGATATCGACGGAAACAATGTCTGTTCTATCCATTGCCACCTGAGAAAGACCGACCAAGCACTTCACTACTTCATCGGCGTTGACTGCGGCTTCTCCACGGAACTCTTCCAGCAGACCTTGGGTACGCAGCGACGACAACATGGACCTCGCCATGTCCTCGGTAATTGGCGCTGGGCGGAAGGCAACGTCTTTCAGAACTTCGGCCATAATGCCGCCCACTCCCAACATGACCGTTGGCCCGAATTGTTGGTCAACCAAAAGACCTGCAATAAGTTCGCGTGATCCGGACACCATGGGGGCCACAAGAACGTGTACTTCGCCGTCCTCTGGTCTGGCTGCGTTCAACAACTCGGACGCTGCGGCATGTACAGCCTCTGCGCTTGCCAGACGAAGTTTTACTAAGCCGCGTTCAGTCTTGTGAGCAATGGAGTCACCACCGAGTTTGGCTACAACGGGATATCCAATTTCATTGGCGGCTGCGACTGCATTGTCGGCCGTGCTGACCTTTCTCTCGGGAGCAAACGGAACTCCGTATGCAGACAGCAGTTCCTTCGAGTCAGATTCGGAGAGGGTTCGAGAAGATGTGGACACGGCTCTATACGGTACTCATTTCGAGCACACCACGCCGACTGCTATGCCGTATGGCGAATGATGTTCTCTGCGATGTCTCCTGGAAGCTCACCAATGACAAGGTGTCCAGCAGGCAATTCAACCAGTTGAGCGCCACGCACAACCGAAGCAATGTGACGAGATTTACTGATGTCTACCCACCTGTCGTCTCGACCGCCAAGCACCAAACATGGACACGATATTGCAGAAAGATCTGCCTCGATATCTACGCGCACATCCAATTCAAGATGAGCATCTGATCCAGGTTGTACTGCCGATGCAGCCATCGCAGCTACGCCGTCCACCATTGGCTCCAACATCGCGATGGTGTCCACCGTGTACCCATCTGCGATTGCGTATCTCATGAACAGGTCGGGACCAATTGCAATGAGCCGTCGCCACAGATCGAATGTGACTCGCATACGAGCATCACTCTGAGACCAACCACACAATGACGTGACTGTGAGAACTGAAGACGCATGACGTGCAGCTGTCTTCAAGGCTGCAACGGCACCAAGTGAATAACCAACAACGTGAAACTGTGCAAACCCCAGATGGTTCATGAGAGCGACTGCATCATCTACCGTCACATCAAGATCTATTGCGCCATCGGGCATGTCCGATTCACCGGAACCAGGAAACTCAAACACAACCCACGTACGCGGTTCTGAACATGTTGCTTTCACCTGGTCCCACGCGTTGGCCGCTTGGGTTGTGCCGTGAAAAGCGAGAAGCGGTGCTCCTGTGCCTTCAAGTGAATAGCCGATACGTCGACCGTTGTTTTCAAAAATCGCCATGGAAGAACCGTAGACCAAGAACTGGTGGGACTGTTTACTTCAGCAACGCGGCTTTGAAGAATGAGATGACATGTTCACGATGTCGCTCAACGTTCGCACGGGTCATTGCGTTGTCGTCGAAGAGTCCATCAATGAATGGAGCATCTGAGAAATAGCTGAGAATTGCGCCATAGCCCGTAATAAGTAAGTGGCGTGAATCGTGTTGATGGAAAACGCCTGCATCCATTTGAGCGTCGAGGTAAGCGGCAGCACCGTCGAAGAGCGGGCGCAATACTCCCGAGAGATCAATTCCCAAGTGAACCCCACCGTCAAGCGCTTCTCGACGCATGATTCGTACATAATCAGGCGTGTCTGCGAACAGGTCGAGTCCTGCACGCAGAACCAGCTCGGCTTTGTCCCAACCATACGCCGGTGTGGCTATCGCGAACTCCAGGCGTTCGAGCCATTCTGAGAGCAGTCGTTCAAAGACATCGCCATACAAGGCTTCTTTACTGGGAAAATGATGAAGCAGACTTGGTCTGCGAATACCGACTCCGGCAGCAATGTCGTTTAGAGACGTTCCCTCGTATCCCCGCTCAGCAAAACAGCGCAGCGCTTCATCCAAGATTTGGTCGCGCGTGGAACGAGCCAGATCGGGAGAAACATCGTCGGTCACAGGCAAAAACTTATCGCCGTTCCGTCCTACCTACTAGTAGGTAGCGGGCTAAGGTGACCGTATGAATACCTTTTGGACTTCATTGCTCACCGCCACTATCGCCGCTGCCATTGTCACAACACTGGCCAACACGGGCACCACGGTGTACTTGCACCGCGCGCTTAGTCATCGTGCTCTCACGGTCCATCCAGCGGTGGCATGGGTGTTTCGATTGGTCATTTGGTTGACAACCGGCATCAAGCCCAAGGAGTGGGTGGCGGTTCACCGCAAGCACCACGCATACACCGATGAAGAGGGCGACCCTCACTCACCTGTGCTGTTGGGTTGGTGGACAGTTCAGAAAATGAATGTCGCTCTCTATCGCAAGGCTTTGTCCGACCCCTCTCTTATTTCGAAGTACGCACGCGATCTTCCCGATGACAAATGGGATCGTTGGTTCTTTGGGCACAACAAGACTGGTCTTGGTTTGGGAATCGCAATCTTGATGGTCACTCTCGGACCATGGACCGGACTACTTGCAGCATTCATTCATGCGAACGTGTATTTGGCTGGCAACGCAGCAGTCAATGCTCTCGGTCACCATTTTGGAAAGCGCCCGTACCCGAATGAAGCGACGAATCTTCAGTGGCTTGCGTTTTTCACCATGGGTGAAGGTCTGCACAACAATCATCACGCTGCGCCCTCATCGCCACGTTTATCTCATCAGCGCGGACAAGTTGACTTTGGATGGTGGGTTATTCGAACCCTGAAAGCCACGCGCCTTGCCACTCTTCGCTTCAGCGATGTGCGTCTTACTCCGAGTGCTCAATCGGCAACAAGGCCTTCTTCGCAGTAGTTTCTTTCTGTGCTGTCTCAGGTAGTCACAGAACGCTTTTTTGATGGCCATGCATTGCATGGCCCGACATTGCTTCATTTGTCAGAAGATGGCGTCGTGGAGGCGGTTGAGGCATCAACACGCACGCCAGATGTCTACTTGGTGTCACCAGGTCTTGTCGATGTTCAGATGAACGGATTCGATGATGTTGATGTGGCCACAGCGTCACGAGAAGACGTACAACGATTAGACGCAGCGTTATTAGACGCCGGGACTACATCGTGGCTGGGAACAATTGTGACTGCTCCCCTGCCATCGATGTTGGAGACGCTTCAACGCCTAGACGCTCACTTGCAGAACACGGCGACGGGGTGTGTGGGTCTGCATGTTGAAGGTCCATTTCTTGGAGCAGCAGTCGGCGCGCACCGTCCCGATTGGATTGTTCCCATTGACCTTGAGTGGATTGAGTCCCTTCCCAACAGCGTGAAACTCATCACCATCGCTCCCGAACAACAGAACACCATTCAAGCCATCCAACTATGTACCGCCAAAGGGATTGCGGTATCGCTCGGTCATTCACGTGCGACTAGGCAACAATTTCATGATGCGGTAAATGCCGGTGCACGGATGGTGACTCACTTGTTCAACGGCATGAGTGGTGTTCACCATCGTGACGACGGAGTTGCTCTCTCTGCACTAACGAATGATGCTGTTGTTGCCGGTCTCATTGCAGACCTTGTACATGTGTCGCCCGATGCCGTGTCCCTTGCTTTCGCAGCCAAGGGGAGAGATTCAATTGCATTGGTATCTGATTCTGTTGCTTGGAATTCCGAGTGGGCGAAGCGTCGTGGAGTCATTCTGCGAGATGGATCTCCTCGTCTCCCCGATGGAACACTTGCTGGGTCATCGACACCTTTGGCCGAATGTGTTCGGCGCTCCATCGTGGGCTGTGGTGTCTCTGTTCCTGATGCACTTCGCGCCGCTACCTCCACTCCTGCTCGAGTGTTGGGTTATCCACAGATAGGTACTGTGGCAATAGGTCAATCGGCCTCCCTGGTGTGTTTCGACGAATCTCTTCACGTCTCACAGACACATCGCCGATTAGTGTTCCAACGTGGCTAACAAACTGACAGCAGAACAAGACGCGCTTTCCATCTCGCTTATTCGCGGACTAGCAATGGATGCACCTCTGAAAGCAAAGAGTGGGCATCAAGGAACAGCGATGTCTCTCGCTCCGCTTGCTCATATTCTGTACAGCAGAATTCTTCAACATCACCCCGGTCGTCCAGATTGGGTCAATCGCGATCGCATCATTCTGTCGAATGGTCACGCATCAATCCTGCAGTATTCAATGCTGTACTTGGGTGGTTGGGGTCTCACACTCGATGACTTGAAGAATTTCCGACAATGGGATTCTGCAACGCCAGGCCACCCCGAAGCTGGTCACACCGCCGGAGTTGAAGTCACCACAGGTCCGCTTGGCCAAGGCTTCGCAAACGCAGTGGGAATGGCTATTGCAGAAGAGCATCTTCGCGCCGTTCACGGAGCAGACGCAATTGATCATCACACGTATGTCATTGCTGGTGACGGCTGCTTGATGGAAGGCATTAGCCATGAGGCAGCTTCACTAGCGGGACACCTGAAGTTAGACCACTTGATTTGTGTCTTCGACGACAACAAAATCACTATCGATGGTTCTACAGACCTCACCTGCACCGATGATGTGCCCGCACGTTTTCGGTCGTACGGATGGAATGTGATCGAAGCAGGCGAAATCGCTGACGACTGTGACGCATTGGAACAAGTGCTCCTCCAGGCTCGTCACCACCGTGGCGCCCCCACCATGGTGGTGTTGCGTTCTCACATCGGATTTCCCTCGCCAGAACTCACAGATAAACACGAAGCACACGGAAATCCTTTTACGGCAGAACTGATCTCTTCAACGAAGAAGGTCATGGGAATTCCCGACGAACCCTTCTGGGCGCCAGAGGAACTTGTTTCGGCGTATCGCTCCCACTTAGCGGATCGTGGTCAGAAGAGTGTTGACGACTGGACCTCAAAGAATTCCGCAGAGACCCGCGCATTACTGGCATCTCAACATGATCTTCCTGCAGAGGCGTCAATTGCACCTGCGTTGCCCGTTTTCGATTCCAACACAAACTTGGCGACACGACAAGCATTCCAGAAGGTTTTAGAGGCAACGGGCAGCGTGATGCCACACGTACTGGCAGGCGCAGCTGACCTCACCGGTAACACCGGAGCCAAGTTGTCGGGAACTTCTGCGTTCTCGTCTACTAATCGATCAGGCAAGCAGGTGTATTACGGCATTCGCGAACACGCAATGGGGGCAGCCTTGGTAGGCATGGCTCTCCATGGTGGTGTCATTCCTGTTGGAGGAACATTCTTTGTTTTTGCCGACTACATGCGCCCCAGCATCCGTCTCGCCGCATTGTCGAAGGCTCGTTGTGTTTTCGTCTTTAGTCACGACTCGGTAGGTGTGGGAGAAGACGGCCCAACTCATCAACCGGTTGAACATCTTGCATCTCTTCGCGCCATTCCGGGTCTTCAAGTCATTCGTCCGGCCGATCCAAATGAAACATCGGCAGCGTGGTTGGCCGCTGTTACGCACGATGGACCCACCGCAATCATTTTGTCGCGACAGAACGTGCCATCGCTCACCGACGGCTCTGCAGTGGCCGCTGGAGCCGCGATCGTTCATTCAGTTTCGGCCCCACAGGCGGTCCTTATTGGAACAGGTAGCGAATTATCTGTAGCCATGGAAGCCTCGAAAATCTTGAAAGAAGATGGAATCAACGTGAACGTTGTGTCTCTGCCGTCGTGGGAGCGTTTTGCATCTTTGCCAACTGACCAGCAAGATCGAATCATTCCTCGCTCACTTCCGCGTATCAGCGTGGAAGCTGGATCCACGTTCGGTTGGCATCACATCGCCACTCACTGTGTCGGCATCGATCGTTTTGGCGCAAGTGCTCCGGGCAATGTCGTTATGGAGAAGCTGGGAATCACAGGCGCGCACGTGGCTGCGGTTGCCAAGGCGGCAATTCTCGGATGAGCTCTCCCCTGCAGTCTGTCTTCAGTGCTCAGGGTCAAAGCCCTTGGCTAGACAATTTGCAGCGCAGTTATCTCACCAACGGCACTCTTCGTCAACTCATCGAAAATGGTGTTCGCGGCCTCACGTCGAACCCCACCATTTTTCAAAAAGCAATTCAAGGCTCGCAGGACTATGACGCTCAGTTCACTGAGGAAATCAAACGAGGCCTTTCATCGGAACAGGCCTACTGGGAAATGGTGCTCGCTGACATCAATGGTGCGCTCGACCAATTCAATTCCTTACATGAGCTATCTAGTGGAGTCGACGGATTTGTGAGTGTGGAAGTTGACCCCACACTTGCGCACGATGGAGATGCCACGTTGACTGCTGCACGACACCTGCACAACAGAATCAATCGCTCCAATGTCATGATCAAGATTCCCGCAACGCGTGAAGGTCTTCCGGCAATTAGAACAATGATCGCTGAAGGACGAAGCGTCAATGTCACTCTTATCTTTAGTCTTCAGCGCTATTCCGAAGTGATGGAGGCCTACATTGCCGGCTTAGAAGATCGCATGAACGCCGGCGAATCCCTATCCCGTGTCCAAAGTGTGGCAAGTTTTTTCATCAGTCGAGTAGACAACGAAGTTGATCAAATGCTCGACGCAAACGCCTCGCCACAGGCAGCGTCTTTAAAAGGCAAGGCCGCAATTGCACAAGCCAAACTGGCATATGAGTTATTTACCAAAGCATTTTCCGGCGATCGCTGGCAAGCATTATCGAATGCTGGTGCTCAAGTTCAACGCCCGCTGTGGGCATCAACTTCAACGAAGAATCCCGCGTACCCAGATACTTTGTACGTAGATGAACTCATCGGCCCTCACACAGTCAATACATTGCCCGACGCAACTCTTGCTGCATTTGCGGACCACGGAACGGTGGCGCGCACTATCGACACGGATGTTCACATTGCACACGAGGTATGGCAAGACATTCAATCTCTTGGTATCGACATGACAGCTGTGGCTGACAAGTTGGAACGAGAAGGTGTTGCATCGTTCATTAAGAGTTTTCAAGAGCTACTCGATGCACTGAGCGACAAGGCGTCAACGCTTTCCTGAACTAGCCTCGCCATATGGGCCTTCAAGAGGATTTTCAGGCAGCAGTTCAACAGATCGAATCGTCATATGCCTCGGCTACGCGATCACCTGCAGAACGCCGTTTCTTTCAGCGTCTTCTTAAGGCTTCGGCCGACCTTTACGACGGAGACGGATCTTCGCTGGACGTAAAGATTGCAAGCACCGCGCTTGAAGAAATGACTCGCGCATTCGACATGTTTGCGCCGTATAGAGACATTCGCAAGGTGTCCATCTTTGGCTCTGCACGCACCACGCCAGATAACCCCATCTATTCATTGACGGTCAACACAGCGAAAGAGTTGGCAGACGCTGGATTCATGGTAGTCACCGGCGCTGGCCCCGGAATCATGGAAGCAGGAATGAAGGGCGCGGGGCGTGAACGTTCCATTGGTGTGTCTATACGTTTGCCGTTTGAGACCGGAGCGAACTCCATCATTGCGGGCGATGAGAAATACGTCAGCATGCGTTACTTCTTCACGCGCAAACTGATGCTGGTGAAAGAATCGCATGCGTTTCTGTGTTTACCCGGTGGCTTCGGCACTCTCGATGAAACATTTGAACTCCTCACTCTTGCTCAAACCGCAAAGTCAGTCCCGGTGCCCATTGTTTTTCTCGAGGTACCAGGCGACCCTTTCTGGACTCCGCTGATGGCAACTATGGAGCCCCTCTTGCTGGCTCACGGACTCATCAGCCCCACCGATACGTCTCTGTACAAAATCACAGACAACATTCAAGAAGCCGTCGAGGAAGTTGTGGGCTTCTATCGCAATTATCACTCCATCCGGTTTGTCGACAATCGCCTTTACATGAGAATGCAAAGAGCGTTGCCCGCGGCCGACGTGCTGGCGTTGTCACAGCAGTTCTCACACATTTCAGACGGCCAGACATTCGAACAAAGCGGTCCCACGCCTGAAGAGGTGAAAGACGACGACAATCTCAATTTGTCACGAGTTTCGTTCAATTACACCGCTAAAGGGTTTGCAGACCTTCGACCACTCATTGACGCCATTAACGCGTATTAGTGACTGGTCAGATGGTGGATGGCTTTCTCCACCGCTCGCCGCGCCTGGGAGACGCTCTTTTCTTCCAATGGACGTGTTGTGTGCCCAGCCTCAATTGCATCGGAGAGGAGACGCATTGAGAGGTCATTGAGTTCTTCAGCAATTGTCTGAAGTTCCGAGGCAATGGTTTCGCGGTCTTTCACCCTGGTCCTCCATCGAAGCGCATCGTGCGTACATCGATGGTACATCTTCAGTTCATCCACGACGGAGGCGCGTTATCACCTAGAGTAAATGACTGTGTTACGAGAAGAGCAGCCACGCGAGTGGGTCAGTTTTGAAGATCCCGATGAATTGCGCACATGGATGATTGACGCAACGTTCTTGCGTTCCAATTACAAGTGCATCTATGGCGAAGGTTGCAAGGGAGTACATGACGACCCCACTCCTGAACTGATGCAGGGTTGCTGTTCTTATGGTGCTCACTTCTTAGACGAAGACGACATGAAGTCGGTGAAGAAGTATGTAAAGCGCCTGAAGCGCAAGCACTGGAAGAATTTCGACAAGGGTAAAGACGGAAAATGGCTTGTCGGCAAAGGTGACGACATGAAGACCCGCGTCGTGAACGGAGCGTGTATCTTCCACAACCCGCCAGGATTCGAAGGCGGCACCGGATGTGCATTCCACATCGCTGCGGTTGAGGCTGGAGAACGCCACATGGATTGGAAGCCTGATGTGTGCTGGCAAGTACCTGTGCGACATGAGGACTACACGGAAGATGGTGGCTATGTCATCTCCACTATCCGCGAATGGAAACGTCGTGACTGGGGCGAAGGCGGAGATGATTTCCACTGGTGGTGCACAGAGTCAGCAGATGCATTTGTGGGCAAAGACCCTGCATACGTGTTCTTCAAAGACGAATTAACAGAGATGATGGGCGCAAAGGCCTACAAAGTGATGGTGGAGCAACTCACTCGACCAACGGCTGTGCCGCTACCTCATCCTGCTGTGCGCTCACGCACTACAAAGAAGTAGAACTTCTACTTCCCTTTTGACTGACGGCGACGATCTTCCAATGTGAGGAATCGCTTGCGAACACGAATGCTCTTTGGAGTTACTTCAACCAGTTCGTCGTCGCCGATCCACTCAATAGCGGTTTCAAGGGTATGAATAATTGGTGCGGCAAGTTTTGGACCGTCATCGTGGCTGTGCGTACGAATGTTGTTCTTCTCTTTCGCGCGCACAACGTTCAGCACCATCTCTTCATTTCGCGCTGCTTGACCAACAACCATGCCTTCATACACTTCGGTGCCCGGATCTAAGAAGAATTCTCCGCTCTTCTGAAGGTTGTCGAGCGCATACGAGGTTGTAGTTCCCATGCGGTCAGAAATGAGTGCTCCGTTCGTGCGGTGAGGAAGCTCTCCTGCCCATGGCATCCAGCCTGCATGTGTTTGGTTCAGCAAGGCAGTTCCGCGCGTTGAGGTCATCAACATAGAACGGAAGCCGATGAGACCACGTGAAGGCGCCTCAAAGTGAACAATGGTGCGACCAGGGTCGCCCGCACGCAGTTCTGTTACTCGACCCTTGCGCGGAGCAAGTGTCTGCGTGATGACACCGACGAATTCATCGGGAACGTCACACGTACCAGACTCCAATGGCTCGTGCTTCTTGCCATTGATTTCCTTGGTGATTACTTCAGGACGACCAACCTGCAGCTCAAAGCCTTCTCGTCGCATGTTCTCAATAAGAACCGCCAACTGCAATTCTCCACGACCAGCAACGCTTGTGACGTCGGGTGAGTCGGTATCGGCGATACGAATTGACACGTTGCCGAGAATCTCTTTGGCAAGTCGTTCCTTCAAATGTCGGCTGGTGACGAACTTGCCCTCGCGGCCGGCGTACGGAGATGTATTCACTCCAAAGGCCATGCGGATAACTGGCTCGTCTACTTCAAGTCGCGGCAACGGTGTCGTGACCTCAACTGCAGACACAGTGTCGCCAACTTCTACTTCTGGAATCCCCGCGAGAACGAAAAGGTCCCCTGCTGAAATCTCTTCCACTTCGGTTCGACCAATTCCGTCGAAGACACTGAGTTGAACAATGCGACGACGAATAGGAGTTCCGTTTGAGTCTTTACCCCAGAGCGCAACGGTGTCACCCTTGTGCATCACGCCACTATGGACGCGACCAATTGCGAGACGGCCCAAGTAATCCGAGACGTCCAGGTTGGTCACAAGTGCTGTCATCGGAGCATTGACATCGTGTGTGGGTGCCGGAACCGTGTCGAGAATGGTCTCAAGAAGACACGAGAGATCTGCGTCTTCTGGCGGCATGCCAATTCCTCGCATGGCACGACCTTCTCTTGCAACCGCAGAGATGACAGGGAATGAGAGTTGGTCGTCGTTTGTTGCTAGGTCGAGGAAAAGTTGTTCAACTTCCTCAAGGACTTCATGTGGACGAGCATCGCCACGGTCCACCTTGTTGATTACCAAGATGGTGGGAAGACCCAAACCAAGAGCCTTGGACAGTACGTATCGAGTCTGTGGCAACGGGCCTTCTGCAGCATCCACAAGGAGCACAACGCCGTCCACCAATGCAAGTGCACGTTCTACCTCACCACCGAAGTCGGCGTGTCCCGGAGTATCAACCAAGTTGATGAGAGTTTCCTTGAAAGTAATGCGTGCGGCCTTCGCCAAAATGGTGATTCCGCGCTCACGTTCTTGGGCGTCCGAGTCCATGACGCGGTCGACTATTTGTTGGTGGGCAGCGAAGGCGCCAGTGGAACGCAAAAGGGTGTCGACCAAAGTGGTTTTACCGTGGTCAACGTGCGCCACCATGGCGACATTGCGAAGAGAGGCAGTCATGAGGGGTTCAAATTTCTGTCCGTAGGACGTAGTTAGTCGGCGTCGTCTTCCGACTCGTCATCGTCGTCGAAAGTGACGCCGTAACGTTCAGCGATTGCCGCATACTCGTCGTCCTCAGCTGATGAGGAACGTGGAGAATCTCCAAAACCTAAATCTGCGGCAGAAGGACCCGCTTGCTTTAATTTGCGCGCTTCTTCGAACCGGCGATGTCGACCCTTTTTCACGGTCGGTCTCCGAACAGTGTGTGGCACAGGTGCCGTATGGACAATCCTGAATACTCTACAGCCCTGTGAGACGGAATAGCGGGAATTGCCTCACTCGGAGGGCACATCGACAAGGCGAAGACCCATATCTGGCCCATTCTGAGTGAAAGTCAGCGCCTTATGGCCAGAAACCAGATCTTCGATATCTCGACCCACGATGTCGGCTCGCCAACCATGACGCAACCGAGCGGCAGGCACACCCGACAACAATTCGTTGATGTCTTTTCGTGTTCCGAGCAAACCAGCGTCTAATTCACTCTGGCGTGCCAGTTCGGTGATCCACGCCGAGACCAAAGTTGCAGCAGAACGAAGAGATTTATCTAGGTCGTCGGTATCGCTCGAAGGGAACGATAAGTCGCCCTGCTTCGCGCTCTCGACACCTGATGCAATTGACGCAAGCAAGGCCTTGCCTGTGGCGCCATTGACATGACGATTGTCCACCCCGCGGCACTGCAGTAAGTCGTCGGGAGAACGTGGCGCCCGTTGCGCAACACCTAACACCGCGATGTCGGACAGAACATGACGAGGAGGAATGTCGAGATCCATAGCGCGCTCTTCGCGCCACATTGCCACGCTTTGTGCTACCCAACGCGCCCGACCCTTTAGGGTGCGCACGTCTTTCACTCGTAGCCAGGCGTCTTCAGCAGGTTGTGGGCCAGTTTTCTTTGTACGAAGCTCCTCGCACGCATCCTTTGCCCATTGGGTACGACCCTTGTCGTCGAGTCGTGCCATGAGAAGTCCCAGCAACTCCTCCAGGTACGCCACATCTGATGCGGCGTACGAAAGCTGATCACGTGTGAGTGGCCGACGAAGCCAGTCCGTGAGGCGGTCCCCTTTTGGCACAGTC
>CAIVDG010000226.1 GCA_903904615.1 uncultured Acidimicrobiaceae bacterium
CGGAATAGTGATGCACAAGAAAATGACAGCTGCCGCTACGTAGGGCGTGAAGTTGGCAAACTTCGACTTGTCTACTCCTGCGCGACGGAGAATTTCAATAGGTCCAATCAGGCTGACCAGCGCAACGTCCTTTTGTAACGACACCATGTCGTTCATTAGGGGAGGGACAACGCGACGAATGGCTTGCGGAATAACGACGTGACGCATTGTTTGCCAATGGGATAAACCGAGTGAGCGTGCGGCTGCGCGTTGAGATTCGTGAACGCTTTCAATTCCGGCACGAAACACTTCGGCTACATACGAGGCGTACGTGAGGACAAGCGCAACAGAACCCCACAACAGCGGGCTGTTCCAAGGGCGTTCTAATCCAAGTCCAGGAACTCCGAATCCGATGAGATAGATCCACAACAACACCGGCACACCGCGCATGATGTCGGTGTAGGCAATGGTGAAAATGCGAACAGGAAAGAGTGCAGGCGAGCGTGAGTTTCGCGCCATTGCCACGAGCATGGCCAACACCAAGATGGCTGGCGCACTCCACAAGAAGATCTTGACGTCGAGAACAAAGGCGTCGAGAAGGCGAGGGAAGGAATCACGAAAGACCTCGCCATTGAAAAACGATGTGCGAACTCGGTTCCAGCGCGGCATCTGGGGCACCAAAATCACAATCGCGGCCACCACAATCAGCGAACTGATTGCGGCGACCGCGATACTGCGACGTTTACGAGTTCTCTCGTATGCGGCACGACGACTTGTGGTTGTCACCATGGTGTTGCCGTACCGCTTCGTTTAGTTGTTATTTGATAACTGGAATGTTGGTGCTGGTGGACAACCACTGTGCCGTGATGCTGGCAAGTGTTCCGTTTTCCTTCAGCGTTGCAAGTGCCGTGTTGACACATGTTGCAAGAGCGTTGTTCTTGTCGAACACAAGACCAAACTCGTCGGCAACTGCACCATCTTCAGCGGGGAACTGTCCGAGAACAGATGAACCTTCAATTTCAACAGCCGAGACATACAAAGCGGTGGGCAAGTCGAACACTGCTGCGTCGATCTGCTTTGCCTCAAGCGCAGCCTTTGCGCCTGCGTTGTCGTCATACACGTATGGCTCTGTGTCTGGCTGAATGACTTCAGTGATGTAGGTGAGGCTGGTTGTTCCGGCCTGTGCACCAAGCTTCAACTTCTTAATGTCGGCAAGAGTGGTTGCACCCTTTGCTGCTGAATCGTTGAGACCAACAATTGCCTGGTTAGTGGTGTAGTAGCTATCGCTGAAGGTGACCGTCTGCTTGCGCTCTTCGGTAATTGAGTACTGCTGCAGGTTGAAGTCGAAGTTCTTTGTTCCTGGCTGGACAGCTTCGTCGAACGTTGTGCGAACCCACTTCACGTTTGCATCTTCGAATCCGAGTTCGGTGGCAACTGCGTACGCGACGGCAGCTTCAAAACCTTCTTTGGACTCTGGCTTGTCGTCGATGACCCATGGTGAATAGGCAGGGTCGCCGGTGCCGACGGTGAGAACGCCTTCTTCAAGGGTCTTGCCAGCTGCACACTCTGCAGCGGATTGCGCTGCATCGCCTGCGGGTGATGTGGTGTCTGATGATGAATCGCTGCCACCGCACGCTGCGACAAGCAACGAACCGGCGACGGCAAAGGAGAGCGCGAGTTTGCGCATGGGTGGGTCCTTTCAAAGGGAATAGGGCACCGAGATACTAACGGCACTAATTCCCGACCCAACAAGTCGGATTTAGGCCCCTTGACCTGAGACAGAATGGTCCGTAATGTCTCAGAGTGATGGGCGTCACACCAGCAGTCACTCTTTATGGCGAAGCCGAGTGCGCCGTGCTCGACGCCACCCGCGAGTGCGTTGAACGCCTTGGTTTTCAGAAGGTCACCATGGACCACATCTGTACGGCAGCAAAGGTGTCGCGGGCAACGGTGTATCGCATGTTTCCTGGTGGACGCGACGTTTTGTTCGAAGCAGTTCGTGAACGATCCCTTGCCGATTTCTTCACGGTTGTTCGTGCACATGTGGAGGGCGCCGACTCTTTGGAAGAAGTCTTGGTGCGTTGCGTCACTGTCGCGCACGCAGAACTCATGGGAGACCAGCAGTTGGCCACCATGTTGGCAACAGAGCCCGGCGAGACCCTCGGGGACCTCACAGTAAATGGCGTGTCGCGCATAGTTCGCGTTGCGGCCGAGTTCATGTCGCCACTTCTTCATCCGTTTGTCGAGGAAGTTCGCGCAAAAGAGATTGTGGAAATCATGTGCCGTCTTGTCATCTCGGCATTCTTGGCACCCTCTCCGCTTCTCGACTTTTCGAACGAATCAACTGTGCGACGTTTAGTGCGCACGTACCTCGTCACTCCAATCTCTACCCATTAACCACTCACAAAGGAAAAACACATGAGCATTGATGAAAAGAGCAACTCAGAACTCATCGGTCGCGATGAACTGAACGACATTGAAGCAATTCTTGCCATCACCAACACCGATGTTGATGAGGTAGAACACATCGTGAAGAACAATGCGGACAGCATCTTCACATGGGACTACACGTTGGCTCGTCCGGCATTGCGCAAGTTGTATGAAAAGGCAAAGACCGGTCAATGGAACGGTGCAACCGATCTCGACTGGAACACCGATGTCGATGTCGAGAAGTCTGTGTTTGAAGACAGCCAGATTCTTGGATCAGGAATGGAACAGCAGTTGTACGCCGACACATCGCTTGGCAAGTGGGGCGACAAAGAGTGGTTGGAGTTCGGTATTGAAGGTCGCAAGTGGCAGCTCAGCCAATTCCTTCATGGTGAGCAAGGCGCACTTATTTGCACCGCAAAAATTACAGAGACAGTGCCCTGGTACGACGCAAAGTTGTACGCGAGCACGCAGGTAGTTGACGAAGCGCGTCACGTTGAAGTGTTTGCTCGCTACTTGGACGAAAAGATGGGTGGCGGCTACCAGGTCAACACACACCTTCGTCTTCTGTTAGACGACATCATCAACGACAGCCGTTGGGACATGACGTACTTGGGAATGCAAATCATGGTGGAAGGTCTTGCGCTCGCAGCGTTTGGATTCCTTCATGCAACAACCAATGAGCCACTTCTGAAGAAGTTGCTTCGCTATGTCATGAGTGACGAGGCCCGTCACGTGGCATTCGGTGTTCTCAGCCTTCAAGAGGTGTACTCGGAAATGTCCGACAAGGAAATGAAGGACCGTCAGGAATTTGCGTACGAAGCCAGCGTGCGGATGCGTGACCGCTTCTTGCAGCAAGAGGTATGGGACCGCATGGGTGTGAACACGAAGGAAATTGCGCCAGCGATGTTGCAAGACCCATCACGCCAGTTGTTCCAGCAAATGCTGTTCTCGAAGATTGTGCCGAACTGCAAGAAGCTCGGCCTTCTCGACCGCAACGACAAGTGGCTGCGTCACAAGTTCGAGGAAATGGGTGTCATTCAGTTCGAAGACTGGCAAGACACCGGTGAAGAATTCACCGAATTTGAATTGGGCAAGGAAATGCCCGCCCTCGGCCAGTAGCAAGAAACTCACCGTCTCGGAGCCCGTTCCCATTTGGGGGCGGGCTCTTTGGCTGTGATGGGTCATAATTGACCCATGGCCCTCTTCGGACAAGTTCTCACGGCAATGATCACGCCGTTCGATGCCACAGGCGCATTGAACATTGATGAAGCAGTCCGCCTTGCCAAGTGGCTGCAAGACAACGGAAACGATGGTCTTGTGGTGTCGGGAACAACTGGTGAGTCATCTACTTTGACCGACCAGGAAAAACTCGATCTGTGGGATGCCGTCATCAACGCTGTCACCATTCCCGTTATTGCTGGTTCGGGTTCAAACGACACAGCACACTCAGTTCACCTCACCAAAGAAGTCACCAAAATGGGTGCTGCCGGAATTTTGGCAGTGGGTCCGTATTACAACCGCCCGCCACAGTCTGGTTTAGAAGCCCACATCACCGCCATGGCAAACGCCACCACGTTGCCTGTTGTTGTGTACGACATTCCCGTGCGTACCGGACGCAAGATCAACACCGACACTCTTGCTCGGTTGGCAAACAACGTGAAGAACATCAAGGCGTTGAAGGATGCTGCGGGTAACCCAGCAGAAACCGCAAATCTCATGGCACAAGTGCCGAAAGATTTTGAGTTGTATTCCGGAGACGATGGCCTCACGCTTGCGTTCCTTGCATACGGCGGTGTGGGCGTCATTGGTGTGGCCACACATTGGAGTGCGCCAGAACATCAACTCATGATTAATGCGTTCAAGAATGGCGATGTTGCAACGGCGCGTGCCATGAACGACATTCTTCTCGAGAGTTACGCCTTTGAAACTGGTGATGCGAATCCGAACCCCATTCCTTCAAAAGTCATGATGAACACTCTTGGCTTTTCGGTGGGCGAGTGCCGCTTGCCAATGGGGCCACCACCTGCAGGTCTCGACGCCCGCGCACGACAGGTGCACTCAAATCTTGAGAAAGCACGCGCTGGGTTGCGCGGCTAACACTCATGGCTGCTTCTGTTCGTATTTATTTTCTTGGCGGTCTCGGCGAAATTGGCCGCAACTGCATGGTGTTAGAGCAAGACAACAAGTTGTTGCTCATTGACTGCGGTCTCATGTTTCCCGATGCAGACATGCACGGCATCGATCTTGTCCTTCCCGACTTCACATTCCTTATCGAGAACAAAGACCGCATTGTGGGCTGTGTTGCAACACACGGTCATGAGGACCATGTGGGTGGGCTTCAGTTCTTGCTTCGTGAATTGGAATTTCCTATTTATGGTTCTGCAGTCACGCTCGGTCTTGCTCGCAATCGCATTGAAGAAGCAGGTCTTCTCAAGAACACCGATTTAGTGGTCGTTCGCGACGGAGAGCGCATAGCTATCGGTCCGTTCGACGTTGAGTTCCTGCCCGTTACCCACTCTGTGCCTCATGCGCACGCCATCATCGTGCACACCCCGCAAGGCGTCATTGTGCATTCTGGCGACTTCAAGTTGGATCTCACTCCCGTCGACAATCGCCGCACCGACCTCGCTCGCCTCGGTGAGTTAGCGGCAACAGTGGGAATTCGTTTGTTGATGTG
Source organism: uncultured Acidimicrobiaceae bacterium (assembly GCA_903904615.1). Lineage (GTDB taxonomy): Bacteria > Actinomycetota > Acidimicrobiia > Acidimicrobiales > Ilumatobacteraceae > UBA2093. Next base: position 5,087 of record CAIVDG010000226.1, read on the forward strand.
TGACAGCACCAATGCCGAAGAACACGGTCACGCACCCAGCGAGAAGAGCGTGGGTGCTGTGTTGCGTCAGTTGTTCTGGGAACACAGAGATCGTCGAATAATTACGGCTTCTTTTGCAAGCCACATTCATCGCGTGCAACAGGTGATTGAGGCTGCTCGAGACCATGGCCGAAAAGTGTGTCTCATGGGTCGCTCAATGCAAAAGAACATTGCGTTGGCCATCGATCTGAAGTTGATCGATGTTCCAGCAAGTGTTTTCATTGACGTTGAAAAAGTGCACGACTATGCGCCAGAAGATGTGTGCATTATTTCCACGGGTTCACAAGGCGAACCAATGTCTGCGTTGTCCCTGTTGTCGCGTGGAGAAAGCAAGTGGTTCACAGTTGGCGAGCACGACACAATCATTTTGTCTAGCCATGCCATTCCCGGAAACGAAGGAAATGTGAATCGCGTGATTGACGGACTTATGCGCGCTGGTGCGAAAGTGGTGCACAGCGGAATTGCCGATGTGCACGCAACAGGTCACGCACAAGCTGACGAGCTAAAGACGTACCACTCCATTCTTCGGCCCGAATGGTTTGTGCCCGTGCATGGCGAATTCCGCCACATGCGCGCTCACGCAGAACTTGCAGTGGTGATGGGTGCAGACCCTGCCAAGGTGCTGCAAGCAACCGATGGTGACGTGGTGGAACTCTCCGACGACGGTCTTGTGTTCAGCGGAAAAGTTCCTGCCAACTATTTGTATGTCGACGGAATTGTGGGCGACGTTGGGCAAGGTGTTCTGCGAGATCGTCGTGTTCTTGCCGAAGAAGGTGTTGTTGTCATTGTCGCCACCGTGGACGCACAGAATCATCGAGTGATTACTGGGCCAGAAATCATCACGCGTGGCTGGGTGTATGCACCCGAGGCTGATGACTTGTTGGACGAGGCTGAGGCCCACGTTGAGCGTGCATTGTTGAAGGCACTCGATGAAGGAGTGTCCGATATTGACGCGCTCGAGCGGGAAGTGCGACGGGCAGCAGGCAAATTCGTGAACGAGCGCACCAAGCGTCGACCCATGATTGTGCCCGTGGTAATGACCGCCTAAGGGCGGGAAAGCCTTTCTGGGCGGGGGTATCCCGAACACCCGTTCACCCCAGGAGTACCTTTTTATTCATGTCTGGCAAGGGTTCTCGTTCGTCATCTGGCGGCTCAAAGGGGTCGGGTGGCTCTCGTGGTGGGGTAAAAACTCCGCCAAAGGGCAATAAGCGCCCCACAGGAAAGTCCACCGCAAAGTCCGGCGAGTCTGCTGCCGACTCGGCGCGCGACATTGTGCGAGGCCGCGAAGTCGAGTTTTGGGGCATCGGGCTCATCAGTACGGGCGTTGTTCTTGTGTTGTCCATGTATCTCCACATGGCGGGCCCATTAGGTAGCGGGATCGACACCATGTTTGGTTGGTTGCTGGGTCTTGGTCGATTCGCACTCCCTGTTGTCGTGGTCGGAATTGGCGTTGCCATGGTGCGTCGCCGCAGTGTTGAGCATCGCGTGCGTTTAGCAATTGGTTGGACAGTTGTGGTGCTTGCCGTCTTGGGCTTGTTGCACGTAGTCAATGGTGCAGACAAAATCGTTGCCGACGTCGACGCAATGTCGCAGGCTGGTGGCTGGTTCGGCGCAATCATCGGCGAACCACTTCGTTCAACACTCAGTTGGGCGGGTGCACTTGTTGTGTTGTTCGCAATTGGCCTTGCTGGCGCAATGTTGGTCACCGACACCACGGTTCCTGAACTTGTGACGTTGGTGCGCACATGGTCAAACAAAGCAGGTGGCAAAGCCGCAACAGCTGCGCGCACTGCAACAACGAATCGCGATCGTGGTTCGTACGACGATCTTGTTGAAGTACCGGGCGAAGAAAACCTTTCTCCGCGGTCAAAGCAAAAGAAGCCAAGCATTTACGACGCGGCAGACGATGAAGACTTGGCACCAGAAAAGCCAAAGCCGTTGCGTAAGCCACGTAGCACTCCGGGAGAAGCAAAGACGCCTGAGTTCGTTGGTAAGCCAGGCACAAAGTCGTCTAGTTCTTCCGCAGAAAACTCATCTCCCGCGGTGTCATCTACACCTGGTTCATGGACACTTCCACCAACAGATGTTCTCGGTCTGACTGAAGTGTTCCAAGTAGACAAAGCGCGCGTTGCAGAACGTGGACGTTTGTTAGAAGAATCTCTCGCGTCACACGGCGTGGAAACTCGTCTTGTGGGTATGACAGTTGGTCCTACTGTCACGCGTTTCGAACTCGAACTTGGCTCGGGCGTAAAAGTCGCAAAGGTCACCAGCTTGAACCGCGACATTGCCTACTCAATGGCGGCAACCGATGTTCGTATCTTGGCGCCTATTCCGGGCAAGTCTGCTGTTGGTGTTGAAGTTCCAAATGAATCACGTCAGTTGGTGTCGTTGGGTGACCTTATGGTGAGTGCGGAAGCACGCGCAGCAACACACCCGTTAGATGTTGCTGTTGGTAAAGACATCGCAGGTCGCGCCGTGTTCGTCAACTTGGCAAGTACTCCGCACATGCTTATTGCTGGTGCAACAGGTGCTGGTAAGTCGAGCGGCATTAACTCCATCCTCACGTCGCTGCTTATGCGCAGCACGCCAGATCAAGTGCGCCTCATCCTTATCGACCCGAAGCAAGTGGAAATGGGCCAGTACGCACGTTTGCCGCACTTGCTCACTGCACCAGTGACAAACCCGAAGAAAGCAGCAAATGCTCTTGGGTGGGCCGTGAAAGAAATGGAACGTCGTTACGACTTGTTGGTGGAAGTGGGCTTCCGCGACATTGGCGGTTACAACGCAGCATTCGACAAGGGCGAAATCAAC
>CAIVDG010000227.1 GCA_903904615.1 uncultured Acidimicrobiaceae bacterium
ATTCCGGCCAGTGGTGCACGCAGGTTCTTTTCAACGTCGAATGCAAGTGCACGCAACGGTGAGACATACAGCACACGCGTGCGTTGTTTGGCGGGTGGCGCTTCGGTGGTGATGAGTTGATCGAGGCTGGAGAGAAATGCGGTGAGAGTTTTTCCGCTTCCAGTAGGTGAACAAATAAGTGTGTGTGCACCGCCAACAATGGCCGGCCACCCCTGCACCTGGGGCGGTGTTGGCTGGGGGAAAGACGTGGCAAACCATTCGCGTACTGCGGGCGAAAACGCCTCGAGCACTTTGTGATCTGCCATGCACGCAGGGTACCCACTACATGTGCCACGAGTAGAATGGAGCCATGCCAAATCCCGGAGAACATCACCCCGCCTTCGAGGAATATTGCGAATGCATCTTTGAATTGCGTGAAGACAATCTGGAGGTCATTCAGGCCCGCATTGCCGATCGCCTCCGTGTCTCTCGCCCATCGGTCTCCGAAATGATTAAGCGCCTCACCGAAGAGCGCCTCATTCTGGTCACCGATGGCCACATCACCCTCACCGATTCAGGAGAAGAATTGGCACAACGTGTGGTGCGTCGTCATCGAATTGCTGAACGATTCATGACAGACATCTTGGGATTGTCGTGGGCGTTGGCGCACAGAGAAGCGGGTCGCTGGGAACATGTCATGTCAGACGCTGTGGAAGAAGCCATGCGTCAGAAACTTGGCAACCCCACCACATGTCCACACGGAAACCCCATTCCCGGTTCGGGGTATGCAGCGCCACCAGCAGTGTCGTTGTCGAAGTTGAATACGGGTCAGTCGTTCACCGTTTCACGCATTCCGGAAGAACTGGAATTCTCACCAGGAATGTTGGAGTTCTTGGAAAACACAAACCTCATGCCTGGCATGAGCGGCCAAGTTTCTACCACTAACGACAAGGGCGATATGACCTTGTCGGTCGAAGGTCACGACATTGTTGTGGAGAAGTTTGCCACCGAACGAATTCTCGTCACGGTATAACGGTTCCATGAGATCATTCCCCCGGTTTGCTGTTGTCGTGCTCGCGTGCACGACTGTGTTGTCATCGTGTGCAACAGAAATCATCGGAGATCTCAACACAACAGTTCCCACAGAATCCACCACCACAACTCTTGCTACACCGACTGGTGATATTGAGCAATTGTTAGAGCAGTTAGACACCGCCATTGTTGGGCTGGGTCAAAAGATTGTTGATGCAGACGCATCTGCGTACAAGCAGACGTATGCAGAGGTACTTGCTATTTGGGAAGTGTTGAAGCCACAAACCGAATCAAGCGGAGTCATTGGGCTTGATGCAGATGTTCAGCGCATTGTGGAACTGGTACGCACTGCTACCGAACGCAAACGCCCTGCCGATGCAGACAAAGCAGCCCGCTTCTTGTCTCTCTTGCGCGAATCGCTTCCCGAACTGTTGGCCCGCTAGCGCATTGCGTCGGGAAGGGGCAGTTTGTGCACCACCGACAAGCTGCGTGTTGAACGCGTGAGCGTTACATACAGCAAGCGCAAACCCTGAGGGTCTTCGGCAACAATGTCGGTTGGTTCCACCACGATGACATCGTCTAGTTCCAAGCCCTTCGCAACACTGGCCGGAACAATGGACAATCCCTGATCCAAACCAGCGGCTTGTGCGCGACCATGCGGCAACGACGCTGCGCTTAATGCATCGGACACTTCGTCCACCATGTGGTCCGGGCAAATGACTGCAGCGCGACCATTGCCGCGTGCAACAAGTTCTGCGGCACGACGAGCAACAGCCTCCGTAAGTGATTCGTGTTGTGGAACCTGAGTGATGACAGGCAGCTCGTCACCATCGC
>CAIVDG010000228.1 GCA_903904615.1 uncultured Acidimicrobiaceae bacterium
CGATGTACAGACACGCATTAAAGAGTACGAATCAATTTTGGCGTCCGATGCAAAATTGCGCAGCGTCATCAAAGATGAATTAACAGAAGTGCGTAAAGACTTTGCTACAGACCGTGTGTGCAAAATCATTAACGATTCTGGTGACATGGCATTGGAAGATCTCGTCGACGACAAAGAACTCGTCATCGTCATGACGCAAGCGCAGTACGTCAAGGCTGTACCGGCAAGTTCGTTCCGTGCGCAGGCACGTGGCGGTCGCGGCGTAAAGGGTGCAACGCTGAAAGAAGACGACATTGTGCGTCGCGTGTTGTTCACCACCGCGCACGCGTATTTGTTGTTCTTCTCTAACCGTGGTCGCGTGTACAAGCTGCGCGCAGCAGACATTCCCGAACGCGAGCGCACGGCAAAGGGCATCCCCATTGTCAACCTGTTGCCGCTTCAGGCCGGTGAAACCGTTCAGGCCATCATCGACACGCGTGAGTTCCCAGGTGAACGCTTCTTGTTCTTTGTAACCAAGGGTGGCCAAGTAAAGAAGACCGCTTTCGACGCATACAACTCAAGCCGTCGCGATGGACTTATTGCGCTGAACTTGAAAGATGGCGACGAACTTGTTCGCGTTATTGAAACATCAGGCGACGACGACATCTTCATCATCAGCCGTTCTGGCCAAGTCATTCGCTTCAACGAACAAGAAGTGCGACCCATGGGTCGCACAGCAGCAGGCGTTCGCGGAATGAAGTTGCGTGCCGGCGACGAAGTGGTGTCTGCGGACCCAGGTCACGACGACGACGCATTGCTTCTTGTGTCCGACGCCGGATACGCCAAGCGCACACAGATCGCTCACTTCCCACGCAAGGGACGAGGAACGCAAGGCGTTATCGGAGTGAAGATCACCGACCGCAAGGGCAAAGTTGTTGCTGCGTTCATGGTGGGACTCGACGATGAAATTGTGGCGGTGGCATCAAATGGTGTTGCTATGCGAACCGAGGTCAAGCAGATCTCCAGTCAAGGACGCGCCGCAACCGGCGTTCGTCTTATGAACCTTGACGACGGAGCCGTAGTTGCCTCAGTTGCGCCAATCCTCGCTGCCGACGAAGAATAAATCTCAACGCGCAAGCATTGCGCTTCTCTCGCTTGTGTGGCTGGCCATTACCGCCGGTGGTACGTGGTCTATTGCCACAGCAACGGCACATGTTGCTGCACGCGCACAACTGCAAACCAACGCCGACTCTGTTGCACTCGTTGCTGCAAGTAGGGGAGACGCAATCGCTCGAACATTTGCGTCTCGGCTCTCTGTGCAACTCGTCTCCCTTCAACATGGTGAAACGGTTGTGACTGTTGTGGTGAGGAAGGCAGATCTTGTTGCCACCGCATCTGCGCTCGGTGCGCCGTGACTCACTTGGTCGCCACATACTCACTACGCTCGTGACATGTCCCGCGCCGCTGAAACCGCCACACCACGTCGGCGTGTTCGTCGTGTCACGCGGACCATCCGCGACATCGACGCATGGAGCGTTCTCAAAGTAGGTCTGGTCTTTCATGCAGCGCTGTATGTGGTACTCCTCATCACGGGCGTGTTGTTATGGAATGTGGGCAGCGCCACGGGCACTATCGACAACGTGGAGCAGTTCCTCGAGTCCTTCGGCTGGGACTCCTTCACCTTCAAGGGTGCAGAACTCTTCAGGTCTTTTGCCGTTCTCGGGATTTTCGGAATCGCCCTCGGAACGGGACTGTGGGTGCTCGGAGCCGTCGTTTTCAACCTCATTACCGAATTGGTGGGGGGTGTCCGGGTCACCGTTTTGGAAGAAGAAGTGGTGGCTCGGCCGGTTGAGCCTGGCCAGACCCACAGATAGAGTTCTAAGTCCCGTAATGGGGCTATAGCTCAGTCGGTTAGAGCGCATCCCTGA
>CAIVDG010000229.1 GCA_903904615.1 uncultured Acidimicrobiaceae bacterium
CGGATTTTGAGTCCGTCGCGTCTGCCATTCCGCCACTCGGGCTTGAGTGAAGTGGGAAACAGCGTACCGAGCCCTTGGAAGTTCTACGCTTGTCCCCGACATGCTTGCGTTCACCTTTCCAGGTCAGGGTTCACAGCGCCCTGGTATGGGCCAACCCTGGGTTGGTCACGACAGCTGGGAACTCGTCACAGAGGCATCAGATATTTCTGGCCGCGATGTGGGCCGCCTCCTCTTGGAAGCCGATGCCGAAGAACTCAAGGACACGCGCAACGCCCAACTCACCACATTTGTTTCCTCGCTAATGGTGCTCGATGCCGTTGAGCGGCTCGGTATCGAACCCAGCCTGTGTGCCGGACACAGCCTCGGCGAATACACGGCGCTTGCAGCAACGGGCGCACTTGGCTTCGATGAAGGCATTCGTCTCGTTGTCGCCCGAGCAGATGCGATGCACGACGCAGGAATTGAATCGCCTGGAACAATGGCTGCCGTTCTTGGACTTGATGACGACGAAGTAGAAACAGCATGTCGCCTTGCAGACAGTGATGTCTGGGTTGCAAACTTCAATGCACCAGGACAAATTGTTATTGCTGGTTCAGTGGAAGGCGTTGCTAAAGCAAGCGAACAGGCAAAAACACTCGGTGCAAAACGTGTGATGGCCCTTCCTGTGTCTGGTGCATTTCATACTCCATATATGACGAGTGCGCGCGAACGTTTGCGCGAGGCAATTGCACTTGCCAAGCCCCGCAACATCGATGTTCCGGTTGTAAGCAACGTGGATGCTCGGGCACATGACAATGGTGAAGAATGGGCGACCTTGTTATCCGCTCAGCTTTCGTCGCCAGTGCGTTGGAAGCATTGTTTACTCACCATGGCCGAAGCCGGAATTGTTGGGTTCATTGAATTGGGGCCGGGTGGCGTGCTCACTGGAATGGCTAAGCGAACGATCGAAGGATCGAAATCGATCAGTGTCGCTACACCAGATGATCTCGACAAATTGATCGAATGGATCGACGCACTTCAACCGACAGCAACACTGCCACCGGGATCAGTTCACGAAGGCGAACATCTCTTTGCAGTCGAGCGCATGGTCGTGTCTCCATCCGCGGGCATCTTCCAAAAAGTAACTTCAATTGCGAACAAGACTCACATTGAAGTTGGCCAAATCATTGGTCACGTTGGGGAAACAGAAGTACGTACGCCGTTCGCGGGAATTGTGCAGAACTTTATTGCAGTCGATGGAGAACGCGTCACGGCACACCAACCAATTGCCTGGTTGCGAACTCACTAAGGTTCATTCGCATGCCAACTATTCCCGCTCTCGCCATTGGTGGCGTCATCACCGGTTGGGGTACGGCTCTGCCTTCGAAGGTCGTAACAAACGATGACCTTTCCAAGACCATGGAAACCTCCGATGAATGGATTCGCGAGCGCACCGGCATTCATCGCCGACATATCGGCGGCAGCACTGCAGAACTGTCCGTTGAAAGTGGTCGAACCGCAATGCTTATGGCTGGTGTTTCGCCAGATCAAATTGATGCGTTAGTCCTGTCGACGACAACGCCAGATCGACAAGTTCCTGCAACCTCTGCAACAGTTCAGAACCTGCTCGGATTGAAGTGTGGAGCCTTCGATATCAATGC
>CAIVDG010000230.1 GCA_903904615.1 uncultured Acidimicrobiaceae bacterium
CCCTGTTGCGCCGACAAGCACAAAGCCATCTACACGAGAGTTATGTCGAGAGACCAAGAGCCGGGACGTGCGAGTTGCGCGCATTGCCTCACGCAGAGCATCGGCATCTAAATGCCATGGTGAGGGAAATGATTCTTGGTCGATCGCGATGATGTCTGACATCACTGTGGACGTACGCGACAACCGAGCAGCGCGCACTGGTTTTGGGGCTACGTCTTTCGGGATGTTGAACCGGGGTTTGTCCGCATGGGCCACAGAAAGGAGCGATAGGTGTTGAGCTGTTTGGAACCCGAGGTCATACAGGGGAGCGGCAAGCGAGGGAGTAAGAGCACTGGTGCGGATGCGGTTGTATCCCCACTGGTGTGCGGTGGACAACCATTGTTCAAGCACGACATCATCGGGCAGGGTCATGCGGGAGCCGTTGCTTCCCGAAATAACAAGGAAGCCACAGGTGGGGTCATTGACCCACGGGCGAATGTGCGCACTGGTCGAACCCGACCAAATGACACCCCGACGAGGGGTCTGTTCCACAACACTCACCCCTCAGACGGTAGTGCCCGACCTTCGGGTGCGGGGGTGGTGCGCAAGATGGCCACCCAAGAGGCCCCGTCACTGCCTAGCCTTGAGCCGTCCGTGACCATTACTTATATGGCCACGTCGTATCCGCATGATTCCACCTCGTTTTGCCCCTGTTCTTGAGGAAATGGCTCCCCTCGCCACGCGTTTTCGCGAGGCGGGGCATCGGCTGTACCTCGTGGGCGGCACGGTTCGTGACCTTCTCATGGGTGATGTGGCTACGTCGGTGGACCCCAGCGTTATGGATTTCGATGCCACCACCACGGCTCGCCCCGATGAAATCAAGCGCATCGTGGCCGACATTGCCGATGCGGTGTGGACCCAAGGGGAGCGATTCGGCACTATTGGCCTGAAGGTGGGTGAGCGTGTCTATGAAATCACCACGCATCGCGCCGAGGCCTACTCACCAGATTCGCGCAAGCCCGAAGTGGTGTTCTCGAACGAGATAGAAAAAGATCTGTCGCGACGTGACTTCACCATCAACGCACTCGCTTTAGAAATCACCAGCGACACACCAACTTTGGTAGATCCGTTTGGTGGTGCAGCAGATCTCATGACGCGCACTTTGCGCACGCCATTGTCCGCCGAAGAATCGTTCGCCGACGATCCGTTGCGTATGTTGCGTGCGGCTCGATTCGTTTCGCAATTAGGTGTCACCCCAGACCCGTCCATTACGCAGGCAGTTACTGCAATGGCAGATCGTTTATCCATTGTCTCTGCAGAACGAATTCGAGTTGAGTTCGACAAGTTGATGACAACAGATTCACCAACAGCCGGTTTGTGGTTCTTGGTAGATACATGTTTGGTCGATCACTTCTTGCCCGAGTTGCGCTTGATGCGCCTAGAACAAGACCCCATTCACAGACACAAAGACGTACTAACGCACACGCTTGCGGTTGTAGAAAATGTTCGTCCCGATGCGCGCACTGATTTTGATTTCCGTATCACTCGTCTTGCAGCTCTGTATCACGACATTGGTAAACCACGAACACGTGGTTTCAAAGAAGGAAAAGGTGTCACTTTTCATCATCATGAAGTAGTGGGTGCGCGCATGACGCGCGAGCGCATGAAAGAAATGAAATATCCAAACGAAGACATTGCTGCAGTGTCGGAATTAGTAGCAATTAGTGGGCGTTTTCACACATATCAAATGGGGTGGACAGATTCCGCAGTGCGTCGTTATGTTCGCGATGCAGGCCCGTATCTTGCAGAATTGAATGTTCTCACGCGTTGCGACTGCACCACTCGTAACGAAAAGAAAGCACGCATTCTTGCTCGGCGAATGGACGAGATGGAAGAGCGCATTGCCGAAGTAATGGCGCGCGAAGAACTCGCAAGCTTGCGCCCCGAGATCGATGGTCAAGGCGTCATGGATTTGCTTGGCGTTCCCGCCGGTCCAATTGTTGGTGCTGCGCTCGAGTTCCTAATGGATATTCGTCTTGAAGATGGTCTGTTGGGTGAAGAAGTCGTTGCAAAACGATTACGTGCATGGTGGGCAGAGAATGAATCTCGCGCATCTAGCTTGAAGCCATCGCGACCAATAAATCGCGCGTAGGCGACGCGTTACGAACCAAGTTTGCGTGCGCGCACTACAAGAGTTGACGGCGCAACAGCATGTGGCTGATGCAACGGCGTGAGTTCGTGCATGACATCGATGGTGAAGTTTGCACGCTGCAATGCCATGGTGAGATCGCCGATAGTGGGCGAGGTGTCTCCATATCGTCGACGGGCAACGGGATCATTTCCGTCGAACACGGTGGACATGGGGTGCGGAAGCGCAAAAACAAAACCAGCTTCGGGGCGCAACACTCGGTGCACCTGGCGGAATAGTCGCGCAATGTCTGTGTTCAGATCAATGTGGTGAACGCACACAGCAAGATCGATGGCTGCATTCATGAGAAAACCGAGGTCGGCTAGTTCTCCCTCATGGAACTCCACCACCACATCTGAGTTGCGAGCCGCTTGGCGAGCCCGCTGCACATTTTCCTTCGAGGGGTCAATGGCAATGCTGCGAGCTCCGCGTTGGGCCATGGCCACACAGTTGGGAACGGTTCCGAAGAGCCCAAGCTCGAGAACCCGCTTTCCCTTTACATCGCCACAGACCCGCAATTCATCGTCGTTATAGACCGATGCGCCATATGACACGGCGCGTCCATCTGTGACAACTGAAGTGGGGTCTGACATGTCCGAATCTTATGACTATCTTGTGGCGTCATGGGTTTCTCCGTCGACATGTTGAGAGGTGACGTCGGAGTTGTCGACCACCAACTCTCTCGCCGGGCACTCATTAATGAAGTGAAGCGCGGACGCGTCAGCAGAGATTCTGTCTGTGATGCTCATCCGGAACTCATTCGCGCGGCCAAACATTTGGGAGAACCATCGAAAACGGTGTGCCCCATCTGCGAAGAAGTGAACGTTGTTCTGGTCACCTATGTCTTCGGACATGGCTTGCCTAGTCACGGAAAATGCGTCACCGACAAAAAAGACATTGAGAAACTGCAACGCACGGGTCATGAATACGCCGCCTATGTGGTGGAAGCGTGCCATGAATGCAGGTGGCATCACCTGTTGCGGGTACTTCCCATCGCCGGGCGCGGTCGCTCTCGCGCCGCCCGATAATTCCTTCCAATTGTCCTTCGGTCTTCCATCGTGGGGCTGAGGCGGTGCACATTCCTTTGCCAGACAAGGGTTTTCCTGGTCTGACTCACCCCTGTGGGATGTTTACGACCAGCAGATACGCTCTTGGGGTCATATTCACCCTGCTCCACAAGTGGGGCCCCGAGCCTCGTAACTCGGGTCCGAAGGGAGGTCACACGCAATGCGTGCTTACGAACTCATGGTCATTATCAGCGGCAAGCTCGAAGAGAGCAACGCCCACGGCTGGTTGAAGTCCATCTCCGCGTCCATCACCTCAGTTGGTGGTTCGGTCCACGGCAATCCCGACTGGTGGGGCAAGCGTCGTCTTGCGTATCCCATCCAGAAACAGGATGACGGCTACTACGCAGTGTTCAACGTTGTTGCTCCTGCCGGTGCACTCGACGAAGTGGAGCGCGGTTTCCGTCTCTCCGACGACGTCCTTCGCCACAAACTTCTTCGTCTTCCCGACGATGAAGCAGCCCGTCGTGGAATGGTGTCGGCGGCCTAGTCCGCCCTCTCGAGCCCTCTGCTCCCACTCACTACTTCTTATTTGGAAGGAGCCACCAACATGGCCGATAACTCAGTAACTCTCGTTGGGAACATCACCCGCGATCCAGAACTTCGCTTCACCACCGGTGGTCGCGGCGTTGCCTCTTTTGGCCTCGCTGTCAACCGTCGCTACCAGGTCAACGGCGAATGGCAAGACCAAACCTCCTACTTCAACATCGTTGCGTGGGGTCAGCTTGGTGAAAACGCAGCATCATCTCTCACAAAGGGAATGCGTGTTGTTGTCTCGGGTCGTCTCGAACAGCGTGAATACCAAAACCGTGAAGGCGAAAAGCGCAACACCATTGAAATCAATGCCGACGAAATCGGACCCAGCCTTCGTTGGGCCACCGCATCTGTCGAGCGCAACCCTCGCGGCGAAGGCGGCCAGGGCGGCAACTCTGGTGGTGGCAACAATCGTGGCAACTCTGGTGGAAACACCGGTGGCGGCGGCGACGGTGGCTATTTCCCATCCGACGAAGAACCTTTCTAATCCCTTTTAATTTCCACTTCCCTCATACAAGGACCACACAATGACTAGCAAGAAGAACAAAGCGCGTGCAGCCCGCGAGTTGAATCGCAAGTTCAAGAAGAAGGCCAACCCGCTCGCAGCCGAGAAGGTTGTCTTTATCGACTACAAAGACGTCAGCCTGCTTCAGCGCTTCATGACCGACCGCTCAAAAATCCGCGGTCAGCGCATGAGCGGCACCAACGTGCAGCAACAGCGTGAATTGGCAACAGCAATCAAGAATGCTCGCGAAATGGCATTGTTGCCATACACAAAGCGCACCGTTTCCACCCGCGCTCCTCGCCCAGGCAAGGAAGGCCGTGAAGACGAGAGCACCTTGGAGATGCCAGAGCAGCCAATTACATCCGAGTACGCGAACGTGAACGACGATGAAGATCTCACCACCGATGCGGCAACTGAAGAAGTTGTCGAGAGCGCAGAAGAGGCCTGATATGAACGTGATTCTTCGTGAAGACATTGCTGGCGTCGGACGCCGCGGTGACATTGTCACCGTTGCCGACGGACACGCACGCAACTATCTCTTGCCACGCGGCATGGCACTTGTTGCCACCGATGGTGCGGTGAACCAAGCCAACGCAATGCGTCGCGCACGTGACCTGCGTGAAGCAGCCGACCGTGACTCTGCTCGCACTATTGCTGAAACCCTGACTGCTAAGGCATTCACTGTGAAGGCAAAGTCCGGCAACGAGGGTCGCTTGTTCGGTTCTGTTACCACTGCAGACATTGCGTCGGCATTGGCAGCACAGGCTGGTGTTTCTCTCGATCGCAAGAAGATCGTGGCTCAGCCCATTCGCACCACTGGTTCACACAGCGTCACCGTGCGTTTGCACGCAGACGTTGAGTGCACCGTCAAGATTTCGGTCGTGCCTGGCTGATCCAGCCAGCACACCGTTATCCACAGAGTGCCCTCACTATCCCCAGCAGAATCCACAAGGATTTCGCAGGGTTGTCCACTAGCAATCCACAGGTGTTTGCGGGCAAGGTAGAGGTCTCTTATGTCAGACAACAGCGACCGCTTCGAGCGGACCAACTCTCGGCCTGCGCCACGCACCGATAGTCGTACGCCGCCACACAACCTCGACGCTGAAGCATCGTTGTTGGGCGCCATGTTGCTCGACGACACGCCCGTGGGTCTTGCCATTGAATTGTCACTTGACCCCAGTGATTTCTACAAGCCATCGCACGGGCATGTGTATGCGGCTATTCGTTCGCTGTCTGGTCAAGGCGAAGCAGTCGATGCTGTCACCGTGTCTGAAGAATTGCGCCGCAGCAA
>CAIVDG010000231.1 GCA_903904615.1 uncultured Acidimicrobiaceae bacterium
GGGTCGGGGTATTTGCACTACGGCCATAGTAACAATTCCCCTCCTCAGAACCCACACCCCCACCCCGATAACCCATACAGGTAGCGTCATTCCCCTCATGGAACGTTTTGGTCTTGTCGGTCTGCCCAACGCAGGGAAATCCTCCCTCTACAACGCCCTCACCGGGGGTGGTGCTTTGGCGGCTCCGTACGCCTTTGCCACGAAAGACCCGAACATTGGTGTGGCAAAGGTGCCCGACCATCGCTTGTTGCAATTGTCCGAAATGTCGAAGACCAAGAGCATCGTGCACGCGTCGGTTCAAGTGGTCGACATTGGTGGCCTAGTGGAAGGTGCGAGCAAAGGCGAAGGTTTAGGAAACAAGTTCCTCGCCAACATTCGCGAAGTCGATGCCATTGTTTATGTCTTGCGCGCGTTTAAAGACGACGATGTGCCAGGCCCCGACGACCCACTCGAACATCTTCGAGTTGTAGAACTTGAATTGGCGCTTGCCGACCTGGAAACTGTGGAAGCACGCTTGAACCGCGTGAAGAAAACTGCACGTGTTGACAAGTCGAACCAAGAAGAAGCTGCCGTTCTGCAACGCGCATACGACGCACTCGCTGAAGGACTCCCCCTCTATCGCTCTACGTTGTCGAAAGACGACCGTGAAGCTCTCGCACCGCACTTCCTGTTGACGAACCGTCGCGTTCTTGCAGTTGTCAATGTTGGCGAAAATGAATTGGACACCATCCCCGCAATGGAAGCGCGCGTTCGTGGCGAACTGTGTCCTCCCGGGTCTGTTCAGGAAAATGACATTGAAGTTCTCGGCATGAGTGTGCAAATTGAAGCAGAAGCTGCACAGTTGTCAGACGAAGATCGCGCAGAGATGTTGGAAGCACTTGGACTTGGAGAAGGAGCACTCACCAAAATGGTGCGCTCGGCCTATCACGTGCTCGGACTTCGTACGTACTTCACAACGGGCGAGAAAGAAACTCGCGCGTGGACATTCCATGCCGGCGACAAAGCCCCTGTGTGCGCAGGAAAGATTCATTCAGACATTCAGCGCGGCTTCATTCGTGCCGAAGTTATTCACTGGGATGAACTCATCGACCTTGGGTCCTGGAACGCCGCGAAAGATGTCGGCAAAGTTCGTTCAGAAGGCAAAGAATACGAATTCGTTGACGGTGACGTCACCGAATTCCGATTTAACGTGTGACCATGTCCGCCACCTCGCCACAACACGGGGCACAGCCCGTTTGGTTGGTGAGCGAGGGTCGTGTTCTTGCATCTGCACGACGCGCAACAACGCGTGGCGAACGCCGTCGCGGACTTCTTGGTGCCTCACACGTTGACGAGCCGCTAGTTCTTGAACCTTGTTCGTGGATACACACCGTGGGAATGCGTACCGCAATAGATGTGGTGTACGTGGCCCAGGACGGAACCGTGTTGTCTACATCGCACATGCGTCCGTGGCGTGTGGGACCTCTCACACGCAACGCTCGTGTCATCGTCGAAGCAGCAC
>CAIVDG010000232.1 GCA_903904615.1 uncultured Acidimicrobiaceae bacterium
AGCATTGTCATTTTGCTCATGGAGCATCCATGGCATCCGCCGCCCATGGTGAGATACGCAACACCTTCGCCGTCGTGGCCAACGAATGTAACGAATCCGCCGTGTGCAGCAAGAGATGGGTTGATGTCTGTAGAGATGACAGCTTCGACTGATGCTGAGAGTTCGTCGTCGTTTGTGAGGCCATCAATCATCGGCGCAGGTGGCTTGTTTGGGTTACGAATGATGAGGCCTTGGCGTTCGGAATAATCAAGAGTTGCGCCGTTGATGTGTTCGAACGTTTGAAGAGGGATGATGACCTTCAGGCCACCAATGGTGCGCACTTCATCGGTGAATGCTGCTTGCGTGACAATTTCAAATGACAAGTCGTATTTGAATTCTTCGCCTGGAGTTGCGAGAACTTCAAGACGCAGACCAAGGCGTTCTTTTTCTGGTTCTTCATCGCGAAGAATGAGCAACTGCGTGAGTGCTTCTTCAGTGATTTCGATGATGGTGTCAGAGTTTTGGGGGGCAAGTGGACTCACATCACGAAGGATAGCGGGGGTTATTGCTCGGCTGTCGGCCGACTACTGACCCACACGGAGGCTGTTGCCTCCCCCATTCACCTGAAGGCGTTGACCTGTCACGTATGACGATTGCGGAGAACAGAAGAAGAGGACAGCGTTGGCAATGTCTTCGGGCTGGCAGACACGTCCAAACGGTGAATTGGCGTCCATCGACCGGAGATCGTCCATTTCCCTGCGACCTGTGATTGCTCGAGCAAGCCGAACACCCATGTCAGTTTCCACCAGGCCAGGAGCCACGATGTTCACGTGAATGTTGTGTGGTTCTTCTTCTTTGGCGAGCGTGAATGCGAGCGCCTCCATTGCAGCTTTACCCATGTTGTATGGGGCACCATTTGCCGCCATTCCTGATGTTGCGACAGACGAAATGAAGACCACTTGGCCGCCGCCTTGTTGACGCATGTGGGGAAGAAACGCTCTACACAACTGGTGTGGTCCGAGAGCATGAGTAGCGACAAGATTCCACAGTTCTTCTGCTTCAGTGTCCACGACTGATCGTCCGCGTGACGCGACACCGCCGTTGACGACAACGATGTCGAGTTTTTTGTGTGTTGCGATGACGTCATTGATGAGATTGACGTTCTCTTCGGGAATGTCGTTTGAACCTTGATGAATGGTTGCTGTGCCGCCGTTATCCAAGATGAGGCGCATCGTTTCTTCAGCTGATTCTCTATCTCGCTTGTAGTTGATGGCGACGGTTGCGCCTTCGTTCGCCAATGCAATGGAGATTGCCCGACCGATACCGCGGCTGCCGCCCGTCACGAGCGCGATTTTGCCATTCAGATTGCCCATGTCATTTCCCCTTCATGACGGCGACCGTTTTGCCGCACCTATGTGACAACCTAGTGGGATGCATGAAGGAAGTCGTAAGGCAATCATCGCGGCGTTCTTCGCCAATTTGGGTATCGCCATTTCAAAGTTTGTTGGGTTCTTGTTGACAGGGTCCGCTGGATTGGCTGCCGAGTCTGTTCACTCGCT
>CAIVDG010000233.1 GCA_903904615.1 uncultured Acidimicrobiaceae bacterium
ATGGGGTGTGTTGCGATGCCGAGCAAGACAACTGCCGCACCAAGTGCGAAGACGATTGGCCAGAACGATGGTGTTGGAGCATTGGCCGCAGCTTCTACTGCTTCGGCTTCAGACTCTGCATCGCCATCGCGAGTGAAGAGAGAGAAACCTGCAACAAGCGCACCTGACGTCAAGAGGCCAAAGAGTGCAAATGAACCAATGTCTGACGGATTAACGAAGATGGTGTACAGAACTGCTGACACCAACGCCAAGCCCGTAAGGCCAAGAAAGTATTTGGAACCTGGAGTAAACATGTTGCCCTACTTCTGCACGTACACGAAGAACCACACTGCGGTGAATGCCGCGGTGAGGAAGTACCAATACAACGCGTGAGCCGAGACAACTTGTTGGTCATCGTCGCGCCCACCAATAGAACGAAAGAACGTCACCGCAGTGAACGCCATGCCAGCAATAACAAGGAACATCATTGTTCCGGTAATTGCATAGAAGAGAGTTTGGAATGCGCCTTCGGCAAGGCCGAGTTCCATTTGCAAGTAGATAGCAATTTGAGCGTTCACAATTGCGATGCCCAAACCGAACGTGACGACAAGTGCTAGCGAACGATGTCCGCTGTCACGACGCTTTGCTGAGTACACAGCCCACTGAGCCATAAGAGCGGCGAATGGGAACGTTGCGAACATGGTGTTGGCCGCAACTTCTGGAATGGTGATGGACTCTGGCATCCAGTCTTTGATGATGCGAAGTCCGTCGCTTGATTCGCGAGTTGGCGCGCCTGCGCGGAACTTCATCCACATTGCAATCATTCCGGCCATCAACATTGCGGCTCCCGCAGCAACGAGTGCTGTGGAGACAAGAAGTTGACGACGTGATGACTGCTGCGGTGCAGCGGGCAATGCGAGGCTCATGCCGGTACCTCCTGTGAAGGCTTTGCGTCGAGAAGTGGCTCACTGGAATGCACAGTTGCAAGAGCGGCAAAGTTGTTCAGTGGTGCTGGTGATGGCACCGACCATTCAAGCGTGTGCGCATCCCATGGATCGTCGGTTGCACCTGCGCCTGCGCGAACTGCTTGAACAAGCAATCCGACGAATGCGAGAACAACGAGAGCAACGATGGCCGCGCCAGCACCTGCGAGAAGGTTCCACAATGCGACAGGACCGTCGTAGTCAAAACCAAACAATGCGTGAGCGGGTTGCTCTGAGAAGCCTGCGATGTACAGCGGCAGTGATGCGAGAACTGTTCCGACAAGACCGAGACCTGCAAGTCCCAACACTTTCTTGTCGTCAAGAATGACGCCCCACAACTTCGGTGCCCAATGTGTAAGTGCGCCAAGTGCACACAACACGCTGCCGTAGACGAGATACGCGGTGACGCCTTCACCAAATGAGGTGGTGACGATGTTTGCGGATTCGATGTGCTGAACAAAGCTGCCAGCGATTCCGGCGAGAATCATGAGCGAACCAAGTAGAGCGAATGCAAACGCTGCATTGACGCGTGGGCGTCCTTCCTTGAGTGCAAGAAGAGCAACCGCAACACTGACCAAAACTCCGAGCAATGGCAAACCGTTGAACAACAAGAAAGGCAATGCGCTGCTGATCTTGTCACTGGACGAACCGTCGAGATTCAAGGTGTGGCTGCTTTGAGTAACAGCGCCCAAAACGCCCGATGTTGCGAGACCAAGACCGATGAGTACGACTGGACGCAAAGGTTGACGAACGCGAGCGGCAACTGGTGCAATCTCAGCGAGGACACCAATCGCCATCACAACGAAAACGAATGACAGCGGCTGTGCGTAGACCCATCCGAGCCACTTTTCGATGTCTTTGTTGGATCCGAAAGCAACTTGACCAGCGGTGTGATCGACATAGAGATAGATGAGAGTGCCGATGGCAACAGGAAGACTGAGGATGCTGGTGACTGAACCAACAAGTGCCGACCACGAGAACGCAGGAACCATGTCCATGCTCATTCCTGGGGCACGCGATGTCATGACTGTTGTTGCAACAGAAACACTGCCCGCGATGATGCCGACGGCAACAAGCGCAACGCCCATAAGGAACAAGTCGACCATGTCGCCATTGCCGCCACCAGGTCCGCCGTTGCCCAGAATGGAAACAAGCACAAGACCTGAACCAAACAACCATGACCAGAAACTGAACTGAGCAAGACGAGGCAGCGAGATTGCGCGCGAACCGACTTGCAAAGGAACTATCGCGATGGCGATGCCAAGGAAGAGCGGCGCCAACAAACCCAAGATCATGAGGTGACGTGAGTACCACGACAACTGCAACGCTGCATCGCCTGCAATGAGTTCAAGTCCACTTGGGCTCATGCGTTCGAAACCAAAGATGGCTCCGAGTACGGCGACTTCAATCGCGTGAATAAGGGACCAACCGATGAACAGCCTGCCGATCTTCTTGTGATCGCTGCTGGTCACCCATTGGCCGACGGCGGCAATGAACGAAGTGCCAGTGGCCTTCGTTGTTGCGCCGACGTGTGTGTCGATGGTGGTCATTTTCGGATGGTCTCCCGGTGCACCCCTTTAGTCCACAGGACCTCGGGGGTGAGTACGCCTAGATGTAACGCACTAACACTACCCATCGCCCCTGTTCTAAACGGAAATCCCCGGAGCTTTGGGACTTAGTGCAATTGCGAAGAAATCAGCGGACGAAAACGTCGACGGTGAGCGCCACAAACAACACAGTGACGTACGAGATGGAGAACGTGAAAAGTCGCATGGACGCAGCAGGACTGGTGCTTCGACCTAGTGCAATTGTGCCCCACAGAAAAGCCCCACCCAGCACGGCCGCCGAGATGCCATAGACCCATCCCATGTTGCCCACCGGCACCACGGCCAGACTGCACAGAGTTAGTGCAATTGTGTAACGGACCATTGATGCGATGACTTTTTCGTGGGATTCGACCACGGGAAGCATGGGAACTCCGGCTGCCTTGTAGTCATCGCTGTGCTTAATGGCCAGTGCCCAGAAATGGGGCGGGGTCCACAAGAAGATGAGAAGGAACAACAGCCATGGGGTCCAACCCAGCGAATTGGTGACCGCAGCCCAACCGACCAAAACCGGAACAGCCCCAGCAGCGCCCCCAATCACGATGTTCTGCTTGCTGGTGCGCTTCAGCCACAGCGAGTAGACGAATACATAGAAGAGGGTGGCCGACAGGGCGAGGATGC
>CAIVDG010000234.1 GCA_903904615.1 uncultured Acidimicrobiaceae bacterium
CGAACTTGTTCGAGCCGCACAGCGCGCAATGTCTGCGGGGCCAGTCACTGCATCTGCCATTACACAAAATCTGTACGACCCCACCTTGCCTCCCGTCGACGTACTTGTTCGCACCTCGGGCGAAGCGCGAATCTCAAACTTCTTGTTGTGGCAAATTACGGGGGCGCGCGTCTTCTTTACAGAACGCACCTGGCCCGACTTCGACAAGAACCAGTTGGACGAGGCAGTTGCTCTCGCCGTTGGGCATTACGCATAACCATGTCGCGCGTAGGTAACGAAGCCATCGAAGCACTTCGGCGTGTTACATCTGCTTTCGAAGGTTCAGAAGAACGTCAAGGTCAAATAGACATGTCGCATGCCATTGCTGAGTCTTTGGCGTCGGGTCGAAACGCAATTATCCAAGCAGGCACAGGCACAGGCAAGTCGCTCGGATACTTAGTTCCAGCAATCCTGAACGGAAAAAAGACTGTCGTAGCCACAGCCACTAAGGCGCTTCAAGATCAGTTGAATCGCAACGACCTTCCACTGCTGCAAAAGCACCTCGGAGTGGAATTCTCGTGGGCTGTTGTGAAGGGACGTAGTAACTACATCTGTTTGCAACGTGTGAAAGAACGCAAAGACACAAGTGGTCAACTGGAGTTCGAAGAGACCACCGACAAAGTGGCCAAAGAAATTGAAACCCTCGTTACATGGGCCAAGAAAACTGCCACGGGCGACTTTGAAGAACTAGCGCGGATGCCATCGGAGAAAGCACGTCAAGCTGTCAGCGTCGCCGTCGATGAGTGCCCTGGTCGAAACAAGTGTCCAGTGGGTGCCGACTGTTTCGCTGAACGTGCACGAGACGCCGCAAGTGCCGCCGATGTAGTGGTGGTCAACATCCACCTGTACGGAACACACATCGCGAGCGGTGGCAATATCTTGCCCGAACACGACGTAGTCATCTTCGATGAGGCGCATCAAATTGAATCGGTGCTGAGCGACACCGTGGGCACCACGTTGTCAAATGGTCGCATCACCTCGTTTGCATCATCAGTACGAAAGGTGATGGCCGACCCCACTCTCACCAACTCTCTTGAAGAATTCGGCTTGCGTTTCTCCGGAACCGTGGCGCCATTTGCTGGTCAACGGCTTCCCGCTCCGCTGCCGTCACACATTCTCGAAACATTGTCGCTAGTGCGCATTGAGGCCAACACCATCATCAGCGCCCTGCGCGACGTAAAGACCGACAATGAAGCAACACAACAGCGCATTTACAGAGCACAAACACAAGGCGCTCGTTTGGTGGAATCTCTCGACCTCGCTCTCGGCACGTTCACCGGATACGTGGCGTATGTAGAAGGCTCACCAGAACGCCCATCGCTGCGACTCAGCCCTCTTCATGTGGGCGACGTCTTGCAGAAGAATGTGTGGGATTCTCACGTGGCAATCCTTACCAGCGCCACCGTGCCATCGGCCATGCCAGAACGAGTGGGGCTCCCACTCGAGGGAACCGAAGTTCTCACCGTCGATTCACCTTTTGACTACGAGCGCAATTCCCGCTTGTACTGCTCGCCGAAATTCCCCGATCGCAATTCACCGCAGTTCACACCGTTCGTCCACGATGAATTGGAAGCGCTCATCACCGCTGCTGGCGGACGAACGCTTGCATTGTTCACCAGCAACAAGGCGTTGAACGAGGCAACGGAAGCAATGCGTCAGCGCGTGCCGTTCCCCATTCTCAGCCCATCCGACTACTCGCGTCAGCGCATTATTGAGATGTTCATGGAAGACGAACACGCCTGCATCTTTGCGTCGCAGTCATTCTTTCAAGGCGTCGATCTCCCAGGCCGCACCTTGTCCCTTGTGGTGCTCGACAAACTGCCGTTCCCACGTCCCGACGACCCATTGCTGGAAGCCCGTCGAGAGGCGGTGGGACGAGACAAAGCATTCACACTTATTGATCTGCCCATCGCGGCAACGTCTCTCGCGCAAGCTGCTGGGCGCCTCATTCGCACAGCAGACGACATGGGAGTGGTGGCCGTACTAGACAACCGCCTTGCAACAAAGAGTTACTGGCGAACGCTCATCGCAGCACTTCCACCAATGACCCGTACGCGCGAACGCGGCGAAGTGGAACAGTTTCTTCGCGACATCACCGCCAAGAAGTAACTAGTAGCCCAAACGCTCTAATCGGTCTGGCTTCTGTTGCCAGTCTTTGTCCACCACAACGTGTAGTTCGATGAAGGCACCTGGCGCCATCTGCTGGCGCACGTTTTGGCCCACCTTCTTCAAGAGTTCGCCACCTTTGCCAATGACCATTCCCTTCTGGCTTTCGCGCTCCACCAGAATCTCACAGCGCACACGTGGCCATTCCCACTCGGTCACGCGAGTTGCGACGGAGTACGGCAATTCATCTTTCAGCACTGCTAGTAACTGCTCTCGCACTAACTCGGCCACCCACTGTGCTTCGTCTGTATCAGACACCATGTCTTCGGGGTAGTACGCCGGACCTTCGGGCATTTTCTGCATGAGAGCTGCCAAAAGTTCGGGAACACCTTGTCCGGTGACTGCAGACACCGGAAAATACTCAGCAGCTTCAAGAACTGAAACAGCCTGCAACTGAGCGAACAATTGCTCTCGGCTCGCTTTGTCGGTCTTGTTGACTACAACGAAAGCGTTACGTACGTCGATGTGGTCGGCCACCCATTGATCTCCACGTCCGAATGGTTTGCACGCGTCAATGAGCAAACACACAACATCGACATCGTTCACGCTGTCTAAAGCGGTGGCATTGACGCGCTCTCCTAAAGCCGTGACGGGCTTGTGAATTCCAGGAGTGTCAACAAAAACTATTTGCCCATCGGCCGTATGGTGCACACCGCGAACTCTGGTGCGAGTGGTTTGTGGCTTGTTCGAGACAATGGAAACCTTGGAGCCACAAATGGCGTTCACCAAAGTTGATTTACCAACGTTGGGACGTCCAACAAAAGTGACAAAGCCGCTGCGCACATTCACAGGGTAGTGACAAATAAACGAGAGTGGAACACTGACGCACCTTTTCGTGCGTAATACTTGAGACATGCTTCAAAACGCATTCAAGAATCTCGATGGTCGCAAGTGGTTCGATCGCATGCAACCACAAACCCTTTCCATCGCCACTTTCCTTCTCTACATCGATGGAGTTTTCTCATTCCTTCGTTTTCTCGACCGCAATGACATAGAGGGATACATGCGTATGCAGGGTGGCTTCTATGCCCTCCTTACCTTTGCCTTCATCGTGTGCTTCCCCGCGAGTGCTTTCCTCATGGCAAACGGCAAATTGTTCGGCTGGTACCTCTCTCTCCTCGCAGCCTTCTCCCCGTTCATTCTTCGGGCCATTTTCAAACTCACTTTGGCGGATTTTGTTAGCTGGAAAGATGTCGTTGTGGGTAACAGTTATGTGAATCTCATGTTCGAGGTGGCCCTGTGTGCCCTTCTCCTGCATTCCATGACGCAAAATTACGTAAAGCAGTGGTTGCGTTAAAGCGCCACCCCGCTTATGTGACACACTCATATCTATGACACGTCACATTGAAAGCCTGGAAGCCCTCAAGACACTTGTTGGCGAACACCTCGGTTACTCCGAATACATGACCATCGA
>CAIVDG010000235.1 GCA_903904615.1 uncultured Acidimicrobiaceae bacterium
CCAACAACTTCCCCCAGTTGGTACGACCACAAAGACAAGTCTCGTTGCGCAGTAATGGTGGGGTCTTTCTGGCGAAGACTTCCCGCACCGGCATTTCGTGGATTAACAGGAACAGAGAGTGGGGCGCGATCCTTTGCTACTCGTTCAAGGTTTTCTGCTTCGCGATCGGCTTTTAATTTTTGAAACGCTGCAATTGACATGTAAATCTCGCCGCGAACTTCAAGTACGGCAGGCGCTTTAGCCGACAACTTTTTTGGCAACGAGGAAATGGTGGCAACGTTTGCCGTGACGTCTTCGCCGACTTTGCCATCACCACGAGTTGCCGCTTGTACTAGGACACCGTTTTCGTAACGGATGCTGATGGCAAGGCCATCAATCTTCAACTCGCAGACGTACTGAGCGGCATCGTCACCAAGGCCTTTCACAATGCGGTCGCCCCATGCACGCAATTCGTCTTCGTCCATTGCGTTGTCGAGACTGGTCATGGGCACCGCGTGAACCACCGGGTCAAACGTGGTGATCGCAGCAGCGCCTACCGCTTCGGTGGGTGATTCTGCGTCGGCCAATTCCGGATGTGCCGCTTCAAGGTCTTGAAGTTCGCGCACCAAAAGGTCGTACTCGGCATCGCTGATTTCGGGTGAGTCGGATCCGTAGTACAAGTTGTTGTGCTGGCGAATAAGAGCACGCAGTTCTTCCGCTCTTTTCTTGGGTGAAGGTGTGCGGGCCATTGCCTACAAACTACTCAAGGGGTGAGACGAGACGCTCTTTACGAACCAAGGGTGAGCCGTGATGCGGTGGCCTGTTCTGCCACCTTGATGGATACATCTCGGACATGCGCGAAAACTCGCTCTGCGACGCCATCGGAATGTGTTGCAAGCCCACATGCTGGCGTGACGAAGCTTTGACGGCGCAACAACACGGGGTCGACCCCTGCGCGGACCAACGCACACATCACCTCAACAATTGATTTCCATGAACGTTCTGCACTCACAGAAATTGGTCCGTCGGTTCGCACTGCGCCCCATGCAATACGACCCCCGTGCTCCAATAAATCGGAAATGCGACTTGCTGCTACGAGCATTTCTGCCATTGCTACTTCATCGTTCACCGAAGGCACGGGAACCGACAACACGCGTGCACCAGTTGCGAGAAGTGCTCCCCAGTCAATGTGCGAGCACGAGTGGACTCCACTGATGTGCCGTTGATCTACTGCAGCCAAAGCACCCGAAATGAGATCGATGATGGTTTCAACCCCGATGACATACCCATGTTCAAGAGCTTCTGCCATTGATGGTTCGTCCAACATGATGATTTGCGTGATGTCACCGCATGCATCGGACACTGCTTGTTCTAATGCGAGAACATGTGAACGCACCGCCTGTAACGCGAGTGGGAATGCAACGGACGGTTCAAGCCCAACGCGCAGCAATTGCGCGCCAAGAGTGACGGGGCCAACAAACTGCCACTTCACTGCATCGACACCACGATTGCGTTGGTGAAACGTTGCGAGGAATTGTTCAAACGATCCGTATGAATCTGACAACAGGTCTGTGGTGATGAACTGATCAACATCTAGTTGGGCAACGTCGACGCTGATGCCGCCGTACTGCCCCACCGAGACGCCTTCAATGCCAACAAGCGCTTGAGCAATCATTCCCTCTGCAGGGCTGCGGCGCGGCAATGAAGGAATGGTGGGGATGTCGGTTGAGCTCCACACAAAGTCGAGGGCTTCGGACACGCTGCGATGGGGCAAACTTCCCACGCCGAAGGTGGCTCCAGGGCGCATTGAACTAATGGCTTTATCTGGCATGGCACCTCCTCCCCAGTAACTGCTGTACTCATTGGTAGCAGCACTCACCTCGCTGGTACGAACCGTGGATGTGCCCTTTCGTACCTATCTGGGGCAGGCTATGGAGATGGCACTTCGCACTGGGCTCACCGCTTCTCGGGCCGTTGTGGGCATCACCCTGGTCGCATGGGTTCTCATTGCCATCGATGCGCCGTGGACCAACCTGGCAAACGACGTCTCCACTCCCGTTGCTGCCGCATTCATCGCCTGGGGTTGGGCCCTGTGGACGCTCACGTCTGTTGCACTCTTGGTGCCTTCACCACTTTCGTTGACCACTCTTCGTTGCATCGCCCCCATCGCAGTTGTTGCTGGGTTTGCCGCTGTGGCGCCACTCGCACTCTTTGGTGCGCTTGTGGCTCTCATCGTTGGATACTCACCATTGTTTGCCGACACCATGGTGCAAGGTGGTGCCTACGGCGAAGAACAACGCTTTTCTCTCCGCACACCAGTTCCACAAATGGCTCCTACGGTCATTGCCTGGGCAGTTCTTGTGGGAAGCCTTCTTGGCGGCACTCTTCTCGCTGCCGCTCAGCAATACGTTGTTGGTGTTCCGCTTGCGGTTGTCGGAGCAGTTCTCGCATCACGCATTCCGCGCATGTTGCATCGCCATGCACGGCGCTGGCTTGTCATTGTTCCTGCCGGAATTGTTATCCACGACCATTTAGTGCTTGCTGAAACAATCATGTCTCCACGATCCAAAATTTCGCACATCACAACAGTGAATGAACCCGGCGAAACCGCAGATTTCACCGGTGGTGTTGCTGGCCAACGACTGGCAGTTCAATTATGCGAAGCAGACAAAGTGGTGCTGTCAAAAATTACAGCGCGCATTTTGGGTACAACTGAAGCACTTCACGTGAAGGCATTCAGCATTTCACCGCGTCGACTGAACGCCGCACGAAGCGCAATTACGCTGTAACGATTCCGCCACCCAGCACAAACATGTCGGTGCTGTCGTAGAACACAACTGTTTGCCCTGGCGCGATACGTCGAGTGGGTCGCGCCCAGACCAACGAATACCCATCGGCGGTTTTGGTGAGACGTGCAGAAGATCTTTCGCCGTGCGCACTTCCTTGCACCAACACGTCTTGAGAAAGCACGAACTCTTCGTCTCCCTCGTGTGGCCACACCAGTTTTCCGACGGGTGTTTCATTCACGAACAACTGCGCTTCATCGCCAACAGTGACACGACGCAGTGGAACATCGACGGCCACCACATAACGTTTATCGCCGCCACCGAGACCTAATCCGCGTCGCTGACCAAGCGTGACCAGTTCTACGGCCGGCACTTCACCCACTTTGGTTCCCGATGCATCCACGACGTCCGCGGAGTTAAACGTGAGACGAGGCTCGAGGAAACCGGCGCGACCAATGGTGGAACCAATGAAGCACACATCTTGACTGTCGGGCTTTGATGCTGTTCGCAGTCCTGCGCGTGTTGCCTCTTCGCGCACTTGGGACTTTTCCATGTTGCCCACGGGGAACAACACGTAGTTCAGGTCTGCACCCGCCAACATGTGCACCACATAACTCTGATCTTTTTGTGCGTCTTCGCCGCGAGCAAGCCGTGGTTGACCATTGAACATCTCAATACGCGCATGGTGACCGGTGGCAACTGCATCGAAACCGAGTGTTCGGCCACGCTCGATAAGCCGGTCGAACTTCAGGTGACGATTGCATTCAATGCACGGATTTGGCGTGGTTCCGTTGACGTGCGAGGCCACGTATGGCTCGACAACATGCTCGTTGAAGTCATCGGAGAAATTGAAGACAAGGTGATCGACACCAACTTGTTGTGCAACACGGCGAGCGTCGTCAACATCGGACACCGAACAGCAGCCTGTGTCGCTTTCCCCACCCCACAAACGCATAGTGACACCAACAACCTCGTGTCCTTGCTCGCGCAAGATGAGTGCTGCAGCAGATGAATCGACACCGCCAGACATTGCGACAAGAATTTTCACGACTTCACCGCCGTGAGTCGTTGTGCAGCCGCCACGGTGGCAGCAATTGCGCTAGAGATGTCGTCATCTGTAGTGGTGTGCCCGAAGCTGAAACGAAGAGAACCATTGATTCGCGCTTTTGGAACGCCCATGGCGGCAAGAACATGCGACGGTTCCATTGCTCCGCTTGCACACGCAGATGCAGCCGAGACGCAGACGCCAGCGGAATCGAGTAAGTACAACAACGATTCGCTCTCGAGACCTTCTAAACACACGTGAGCAGTTCCGGCACTTCCCTCACCGTCTGGCAACGTAGCAACAGCACAGTCAATGTTGTGCGTGAGTTCGCTAAGAAGGCGATCTCGTAGCGAACGAATTCGTGTCACTTCGTGCTCTCGAGTTTCATCGGTAATGCGAAGAGCAGTAGCTGTTCCCACTATTCCCGCAACATTGTGTGTTCCGCTGCGACGATCTCGTTCTTGACCACCGCCAAGAATGAGTGGCTCTAGATGCACGCCTTCGCGCACCACCATGACACCCATTCCTTTTGGACCACCAAACTTGTGCGCCGACAATGTCAACACATCTACATGTGGCCACACGGTGCGCAGGTCTATCCAACACGCAGCTTGAACCGCATCGGTATGGAGAATCGCACCTTCTGCACGACCACGAACAGCGTGCGATACCAATTCCAAATTATTGATTGCGCCAGTCTCATTGTTGACAGCCATCACCGACACAACGGACACGTTGCTCGTGTTCGCCAACAGTTCGCGCAACACATCGGGGTCCACTGGACCCTGGGGAGTAACGGGGACAACAACGCCGTCTACATGTTCGACGCAATGCAGCACAGCATGATGTTCTGTTGCTGTACATACTGCGCGACCACCTGAACGCCGAACAGCGCCCAACACTGCAGAGTTGGCACCTTCAGTTCCACCGCTGGTGAAGACAACTTCGCCGGGTCGACATCCAATGGCCGAAGCAACAACATCGCGTGCTTCGTCTATAGCACGACGTGCCTCACGCGCGAACTTGTGTGAGCCAGATGGATTTGCATACATGACGTCGCCAAATGGCTCCATTGCCTCACGTGCTTCGGCCCGAAGCGGAGACGTGGCGGCATGATCGAGATAGATGTATCTCTCTGTGCTCGACGACGTCACCATGGGCTTCAGGCTACCGATGCCACCAGTTCTGGGTGGGCGTGGTGGACTAGTGATGTGACACCTCAGCCGCCATCCGCTTCACATGCCACTGGCGAGCCATCACACGACCCGTCGTCATATGGTGATGCATTTGCCGATGTGTATGACCAGTGGTATTCCTCGCTGGAAGACGACGACTTTGTTCAGGTTCTCACACGGCATTTGCCACAAGAGCCCGCGCGCATCTTGGAACTCGGTGTGGGTACCGGCCGATTAGTGCACAAATTGCGCGCCGCTCGCCCACATCAGAGCGATGAGATTGTGGGCGTTGACGCATCGGAAAAAATGCTGGACCTTGCACATGAACGTGGTCTCCACACCATGGCAGAACTTGTACGGGGCGACTTCTCTCACGCCCTTCCCGCCGGACCATTCGATGCCGTCTTCGTGGGATACAACACCTTGTTCAATTTGCCAACGGAGTCAGCCATTGCATCGTGCTTGTCACTAGTGGCAAGTGTTCTCGCTCCGACGGGTTTCTTTCTCACCGACTTGGTCAT
Source organism: uncultured Acidimicrobiaceae bacterium (assembly GCA_903904615.1). Taxonomy (GTDB): domain Bacteria; phylum Actinomycetota; class Acidimicrobiia; order Acidimicrobiales; family Ilumatobacteraceae; genus UBA2093. The sequence continues at coordinate 5,507 of CAIVDG010000235.1, forward strand.
CCCCGACAGCACGGAAGAAATTGAGCACTCCAGTCTTCGCACTATGGCGAATGGTGACGTGATCAAAAGCGTGAGCCATCTGAATCCAACGGAGCGCACCATTTCTGGCTATTTCGCGTACCTGGAAAACGGAGTGGAAACTGCACAACGGAAGTGGCGAGTTCACTTTGTGATGCCACACCAGTTGGACGAACTTGCCAACCGTGCGGGGCTCGTTTTGGCCGAGCGCACAGCCGATGGCAACGGCACAGAGTTCACAGCCGACTCGTCCCGCCACATCAGCAGATACATCCTGCGGTAAACAACACCTGAACTCGGTGAAACTCCACAAAAAGGAGACGATTCCGACCTATCCTGAAAGCACCGTGAGTCAACTACGCCTCAATCTCCTCACCGGCCGCTGGGTAACAGTGGTGCCCAACAGGGCTAAGCGCAGCACCGACTTTGCTCCGCGCGCACAACAGGTAGAAACCGACACCACCAGCGAATGTCCGTTCTGCCCCGGATCATCACGACCCGACACTCCACTGTTTGAACAAATGGGTGCCAACGGCGAATGGAAAATGCGCGTTGTTGCCAACCGCTACCCCGCTTTCGAAGGCGATGAATCTCTTGCTGTTCGAAATCTCGGCCCTGTTCACGTGATGGCAGAAGCAAGTGGCACTCACGAGGTGTTCGTGTTCTCACCAGAACACACAGTCCGACTCGACATGTTCTCCGACGACAAGATTGCTGAGCTCATGTCGGCGCTGAAGAGTCGCTTTGCCGCGCACGCCAACACACCAAACATTCGCTACACACAAGCCATCGTCAACCATGGTCGCGAAGCCGGTGCTTCACTTGCGCACCCTCACGGTCAATTGTTGGGCCTGCCGTTCGTGCCAGGTGAAATCCTGGAAGAAGAGCGCGCATTTGAACGCTTCAAGGGTGGATGCATTGTGTGCACCACAGTGGAAGCCGAAGCAGACAGCGAACGATTCGTTCTCGACAATGAACATGCTGTTGCCGTGTGCCCGTTCTGGAGCTCTAGCCCATTTGAACTTCTCATCATGCCGAAGGCACATCATCAGCACCTCACCGATGCGTCCGATGAAGCACTCACAGCAGTAGGAATTGCAATCCGTGACTCGCTTGCTCACCTTGTGAAGACACTGGGCGACATTGCGTTCAACCTGGTGTTCCATACAGCACCATCACATCACGAAGGCATGTACCACTGGCATGTTCACTTGTGGCCCAAACTCACCACCGCTGCTGGGTTTGAACGCGGCACAGGCGTCATGATCAACATTGTCTCCCCCGAAACTGCCGCAGCAGAACTTCGTAGCGCAACGGTTCAGGCCTAAGCCGTGGGCCGCATTCGTGTTTCCATCTACATCAAC
>CAIVDG010000236.1 GCA_903904615.1 uncultured Acidimicrobiaceae bacterium
GAGCCTGACTCCAGTGCGTGGTGAGCAAGAACGGCGTCTTCCAGTTTCCATCGTTGATTTATAGACACCGTCACCGTTCCATTGGCAAGATGAGTAAACAGCGAATCGACAAGGCGCGCTTTTTCTTCGGGGTCGGCAATGTAATCGGCCATCGCTGGACGGGTCACATACACCGAACCTTGACGCAACAGGCGTGGCGGGTCGAATGGTGCGACAGGCCCTGATGCGGTTCCTAAGCACACCAATAGTCCACGACGAGCAACAGATGCGAGTGATGCATCGAATGTTGCGCCACCAACACCATCGACGACCATCTGTGCGCCGCGACCGTTTGTAATGTCACGAACCTGCGCGGCGATATCGTCGGTTTTGCTGTTGAGAACGTGCAAACAACCAGCATCGGTGGCGAGTGCGACTTTTGAACTATTCCCCACAGTGCCAATGACTGTTAGTCCCATAGCTTTTGCCATCTGGCAAAAGATGAGACCAACACCGCCCGCTGCGGCTTGTATGAGGACCGTGTCACCAGCTGACAAGTGCCAAACGCTGTTGAGTAAATACGTTGCTGTGAGTCCCCGCATTGTTGAAGCGGCCGCAACATCGAATGCAATCGCATCGGGCAGATGAATGAGCGAATCAGCAGGCATGTTTCGAACACTGCTGTACGCACCGAGCGGACTTCCTGTGTAGGTCACTCTGTCGCCAATAGCGAAACCTTCAATGTTGTTGCCGATGTCGACAATTGTTCCTGCGCCTTCAACACCAAGACCGTGCGGCGTTCGCCCTGGGTAGAGGCCAGACCGAAAATATGTATCGGCCAAGTTAATGCCGACGGCTGCATGTTGAACGGTGACACTTCCTGGTGGCGGCGGAGGTAATTCAACGTGTTGTAGTTGCATCACTTCTGGTCCGCCGTGCTCTGCGACAACGATGCTGTGCGCAGTTACGGGGCTCATTGCGTTGCCCGTTCCCGCAGGTGTGCGCTGAGCATCGATGCGATTGACGCCACCGAAACGGATTCATCTACTTCGTAATCAACATTGAGAGAATGAATTGCAAACGATGAAATAGCAAGTGCAAACGCCATCTCAATTTCTTGGGGTGCCGAACCTTTTCCGGAAGCCTTTGTCCATGCAACATCGGCAATTGAACGGGTGAGCTGTTTACGAGCATCGCGTCGCAAACGATTTGCTTGCGCTATGGGCGCGGACAGATCTGCGTCGTCGCTTGCTGCAAGCTGCCACAGCGCTCGGCCAGCACGAATTTGAGAACCGTGAAGGGTGGCGACCACATCGAGTAACCATTTATCGAGATCTGATACTTCATTGATGGCATCAAATACTTGGGCATGAAAACGCGTGAGAGAATCGGTTAAGGCACGGGCCACTAAGTCATCGCGAGAGGGAAAGTGGCGAAAGACGGTGCTACGTCCGAGCCCGGCTTCGGCGGCAATGTCCTCAATGGAGACTCCGAGGCCAGTAATGGCTAGTCGTCGACGGGTGGCTCGAAGAATGCGAAATTCTGCTGATGCCTTCGGGCTTTTCAGTAGATCTTCCAGTTCGTCTGCGGTCAGATCGGTGGCCGGCACAGAATTTCTCATGTTGGCACTGTACACATTCATGGTGGGACTGTATAGTCCCATTTGTGATTCAGCAGCCTGCTGGTACGCAACAAGGGAGTTCACGGTGGCAACGAGTGTGGCAATTAATCGGTTAGATCTCACTAAGCATGTCGGAACAGAACTGTCTGGCTTTCGTTTGCTCGACCTCAGTGACGATGCAATAACCGAGTTGTTGCAGATTCTTGCTGAACGCGGCGTGGTTGTTGTTCGCAATCAGCCCATGACATTGCGCGAGCAAGCAGATTTTGGTGCGCGTCTTGGAGAGCTTCACATTCACCCTGCGTATGCGCAATCAGAGTTTCCTGAATTGCTTCACATTTACGGAGACGAGAATTCGAAGACGGTGCCTGGCGAAGGTTGGCATTCAGATGTCAGTTGCGACGAGCGCCCACCAGCAGTGTCTATGTTGCGCATTGAAACAACTCCTCGCGTTGGTGGCGATACGGCGTTCTCGCATCAGGGCGCGTTGTATGACTCGTTGTCCGACACCATGAAGGACTTCCTTCGCTCACTGAAGGCACGTCACTCAGGTGACCTCCCGTGGCGCAAGGGATACAAGAGTGTAGATCCGAAGCAATACCCACGTAATTTGCATCCGGTCATTCGCACACACCCACTCACTGGGCGTGATGCCTTGTATGTCAACAGTGGCTTCACAGACCGCATTTGGGACATGGAAGAGTGGGAGAGCGACATGTTGTTGAAGGGCCTCTTCGACAAGATTGCATACTCCGTGGAGTTCCAATGCCGAGTGCGTTGGGAGCCAAACACTGTGACGTTCTGGGACAACCGGACCGTTCAGCACCACGCATGTTGGGATTACTTCCCTGAAAAGCGCGAAGGTTGGCGCGTGACAACAACCGGCGAGAGGCC
>CAIVDG010000237.1 GCA_903904615.1 uncultured Acidimicrobiaceae bacterium
ACGACCGCTATGGCATTTCGTCATCGTCGATGGTCTTCAGGGTGGCCGCAGTGCATTAGTGCAAAAACTGCATCACACTGTCACCGATGGTCAGGGAGGCGTTGAACTTTCAATGCACTATCTCGACCTTGAACGAGACCCGGGCCCACTTCCTGCCATTGACCCCGCCATTGCTAACGCAGCCGTAGACATCTCATCTCCCGACGCCACCGAAGCACTGCGCGGTGCGATGACAGATTCACTGCGTCTTCCGCTGTCGGTTCTCAAACAAGTGCGCGATGTCCTGAGCGATCCATCACTCATCGGAACTATCGGATCTTCTACTTCGGCAACAGTGAAGGGTCTGCTCGCTCAACTCAGCGAAACCGACGGCTCGCGCTCACCACTATGGACGCAACGTTCACTTCGACGTCGATTTGAAACAGCTCGTGTCTCGTATCACGACATGCGTGGAGCATCAAAAGCCCTGGGCGGAACACTGAACACAGCCTTCGTCACTGCTGCAGCACATGCAGCCGGCAGATACCACCGAGAACTCGGTGCGCCCGTGGAATCGCTTCGAGCCTCTATGGCAATTAGCACTCGCACCGAAGGCAGTGGTGGCAACGCCTTCACGCTTGCACGCATGTTGGTACCTACCGCTGAAATGCCTCTCCCCGAGCGTTTCGCCGCCGTCAACGAGATCTTGCAATCGGCGCGCAATGGTTCAAGCAATGGTTCTCTTGAGGCAATTGCAACTGTGTCCACCATGTTGCCCACCTCGGTCATCACACGACTTGCTCGTGCTCAGGCTGAAACCGTCGACTTCGCAACGTCCAACGTTCGAGGTGCTGGTGTTCCCCTGTTTGTAGGTGGCGCCAAACTTCTAGAGAACTATCCCGTTGGCCCGCTTGGCGGTGTTGCATTCAACCTCACGCTCATGTCATACATGGGGAGCATGGATGTGGGAATCAACATTGACGAAGCAGCAGTAGAAAGCCCGTCGCTCTTGCGTGATTCGCTGGTGGAATCATTCGCAGAACTTGCGTCGTATGCGCCAAAGAACATCGACTCATCGTCATCGCAGAGCAGCGATGACACGAAAGAAAAAACGACTAAGCGTCGGTGGTGGCAGCGCTGGCGCTAAGCAGTGTGCGCAAGTCGAGGAGCAAGTCTCCGACTTCAACGGCAGACACCAATTCGCGGCGCAGCATCTCGGCGAGTGCCTTGTCGATGACAGCAATCGCTTCGGTAATGACCGATTCGCGGGTGTCAAGCATGTGGAGCTCCTCTCGAAGTGCGGGGATGGAACCAGAGGTACCGGGTCCGCCCGCTTCCCTCATCGTACAGATGGGGCACACCAAAAAGTGGACACCCTCCTGCACCGGATGAATAACTCCGGTGACGCTTGCCATAAGGTCTGACACATGAATTTTGAGGGAACCACCACCGTTGTCACTGGTGCCGCAAACGGAATTGGCGCTGCGCTCTCGCGACGCTTTCATGCTGCTGGCGCTCGCGTTGTCGTTGCAGACCGCGACGCCGAGAATCTGAAGAAGATTGAAGCCGAGCTGAATGCGCTTCGGCCCGACTCCGCATTTGCCGTAGTTGCAGACATCAGCACCGAAGCAGGCAACGTTGCGCTCATTAACGCAGCTCGGGAGAAGTTTGGGTTTATCCACTTGTTCTTCGCAAATGCTGGTGTAGCTGTGGGAACTTTCCTCGAAGACACCGATGAAGCCACGTGGAACATGGCCATGGATATCAATCTGCACTCACATCGATGGGCCGCCAAACACCTCATCGGCGATTGGCTCGCTGCTGGCGAGGGGTATTTCTGCAGTACTGCATCGGCTGCTGGCTTGCTGTCGCAAATTGGTAGCGCCACATACAGCGTGTCAAAGCACGGAGCCGTTGCGTTCGCAGAGTGGATGTCCATTACATACGGTGATCGCGGAGTCCGCGTGACATGTTTGTGCCCACAGGGCGTAAACACCAATATGTTGAACCCGCCAGGTCGTGAAGACGGAATAGACAAGCGCGGTGGCGACGTAGTGAAGGCATCAGGTGCAGTTCTTGAACCGCATGAAGTTGCCAACATTGTGCACGACACCATCGTGGCCGAAAAGTTCCTTGTGATGCCTCACGCAGAAGTGCACACGTACGAACAGCGAAAGGTTGCCGACCGCGATCGCTGGTTGGCAGGCATGCGCAAACTGCAAAGCAGAATTTTTCAGGGATAACAATTCCATCTAGGGGGAAACAACATGGGAGTTCGTCTCGAACCATCCGATGAGTACATGCACGAACTTGGACCTGAATCCAACTTCAACGAGAGCATGTACATCAACTGCTTCGACCCCACAACAAAAGTTGGTGGTTGGTTCCGTATGGGCAATCGTGCCAACGAGGGTTATGCAGAAATGACCATCTGTTTGTATCTGCCAAATGGTCGTGTGGGCTTCATGTTCAAGAGACCAAACATTGACAACAACGATGCACTCGACGCTGGCGGTCTCACCTGGACAATGGTGAAGCCATTTGAAGAGTTGAAAATTGATTACGTGGGCAAAGTTGTGGTGCTCGACAACCCACACGACATGGCAGATCCGAAAGCCGCATTTGCAAACAACCCATTTGCCGAATGCGAAGCTCACATCACATTCACGGGCAAAGGTCGCAGCAGCATGTTCGGCGGCGAACCCGACACCCCTCACGAGACTCCAGGCGAAGAATTTGCAAAGGGCCACTACGAACAACTTGTTGAAGCCCGTGGCTCGCTGCGAGTCGGTGACGAAGAATGGGACATCAACGGATTTGGTCTTCGCGATCATTCGTGGGGTCCGCGCTACTGGCAAGCCCCCTGGTACTACCGATGGCTCACTGCAAACTTTGGCGAGAACCTCGGATTCATGGCAAGTCGAGTGGCGAAGAAAGATGGCCCGGGTTCGCGTGGCGGATTCGTCTGGGACAACGGACAGATTCATCTCTGTGACGATGTGCAAATTTCGACCGAGACTGTGGGTGACGAGAACTACCACGACATTGTCACGGGTGTTATTCGTTCGTCGCGTTCTGGCAAAGAGTGGCATTTCAAGGGCGACGTAGAAAGCCTTATTCCGCTGCGCAATCGTCGACAAGACCCCGAGGGCAACTGGCTGATGACTCGTATCAGCGAGGGCATGACCCAGTGGACCATCACAGAAGGCGAACACGCCGGAGCAACTGGCTTCGGGATGTCTGAATACTTAGATCAGATCATCGACGGCACTCCCGTCGGCCTCGCCGAATAAACCTCCAACAGACGCAAGTAGCAAACCGCAACTAAAGACCGACACACGCGCTCGTTACGGTGGCGCCATGCGTCTTCCACGTTTTGTACTTGCCCTTGCACTTCTCGGCACACCAATTGCAACAGTTGCTGTCACAGCAACGTCAGCATCAGCCGAACCATTTACGTACACGGCAATCTCTGTCGCAACTCGTGGAGCATGTGCACTCACGCAAGACGGAATCGTTGTGTGCTGGGGCGACAACCCAGACCGTTGGGTCTTCCCCGACAAACCAGTCGGCATGGTGCGCACACCAACAAAAATCTCTCTTCCTGGCGGATTGAAGTGGAAGTCAATTAACTCCGGCGAGGCATACGCCAATTGCGGCATTGCAGAAAACGATCGCGCTTATTGCTGGGGCAACCATCACATCGGCACATACTTCTCGCCAACATCTCGAACACCAGTTGAAGTTGAGTTCCCCGCCAACATTCGCGTTACCGATGTACAAAGCGGATACTCAACAGCGTGCGCAACAACTACAACGTCAGAGTTGTGGTGCTGGGGTGATGCGCACTATCTCGGAGATGGAAGCATCGACCCTGTTCGCATTCCTGTCCGTATCCCTATGCCCGACAACAACCCCATCAAGAGATTCAACATGGGTGGTGGTGGCGTGTGTGCTGTCACCACCGCGCACAACATGTACTGCTGGGGAAGTAACAACGATGGCCAACTCGGACTCGGATACGCACAACAGTTTCCCTATTCGTATTCATGGACACCAGTACTAGTTCCTGCGCCCACAGGCGAACAATGGGACCAACCGTCCTATGCCGGTGGCCGTTTGTGTGCACTCACTGTCAGCGGCGCTGGGTACTGCTCCGGAGACAACTACAACGGATCATTTGGTAATGGCACCTATAACGACAGCACGCGATTCACAAAAATGGTGGTGCCCGATGGTGAACGACTGGTCACACTTGCCACTGGCTGGTACCACACATGTGTCGGCACCGAGAGCGGAAAAATGTGGTGCTTCGGCCGAGGCGACTATGGCGAACTTGGCACTGGCACATCTTTAGGTGGCCTCACATGGCGAACCCCGTTCGTTCCCGCCGGCGTGCGGTTCGTGTCCTTCGATGCTGGCGTTGCCGGAACATGCGCACTCGACACCACTGGTCGCATCTGGTGCTGGGGAGGCATGAACTGGACTCCACAAACTCCGACGCAGCCATCCGCCGGGTACTTCCCCGAACTCATTCCACCAGTTGGATCACCGTCCGTTATCGCTACAGGCAGTACAGCGGTCGATGCTGAAGTAGCCACCATTACTGGTCAAGTAAATCCAAATGGTTATGCCAGCACGGTTGTTGCAGAAGTCAGCACTTCCCCATCGTTCACAACACTGTCCCGATACAACATCGCAGCATCATTCCCTAACGATGTGTACATTCCCACCACTTTCTCCCTTCGGCTCACATCACTTGCCCCGCGAACCACTCACTACGTTCGCTTAGTTGCCACAAACACATTCGGGGCGGTCACCGGAGCAGCTGCGTCCTTCACAACACTTGGTGAAGAACCCACGGTGACCACGGTGACAGCATCCGAACTCACAGGCAACGAAGCATCTCTCACTGTTTCGCTCAACGCGAATCGACTGGCGTCAACCGCATATCTCCAGGTGTCTACCGAGCAGTCCTTCACCACCAATGTGTCCAACTATTCCGTTGAACCTTTCTCTGGCAACACCGTTGTCGAACGTGTTCACTCTCTGTCAGATCTCGCCCCCAACACCACGTATTACGTGCGTGGAATCGCCACCAACAGACTCGGCACAACCACTGGAGCAACTAGTCAATTCACCACCGTTGGTTCTCGCCCAAGCGCGACCATTACCTCCACGTCTGCCACCACCAGCAGCATCACAGTGGCTGCCGACCTCAACTCCGGACTCGTACGCGGTGAGGCATACGCCGAAGCGTCAACATCGCCGTCATTCACAACATCAATCAGGTCTTCTTCGCAGTCCTTCACATCGCGCGGCCCATCTTCAACAACATTCGTTATCGACGGCCTCAACTTCCGCACCGACTATTGGGTACGAGTCGTCACCACCAATGCGGTGGGAAGCCACACAACAACGGCTCAACAGCAACGCACTCGCGGAGGCGTACCTACCATCAGAATCACATCAGTAGAAGCTGGCTTGCGTACCGCCGAAGCCCACCTCATCGTCGACTCCACCGGACTTCAGACATTTGTCAAGGTCCAGGTATCAGAGAACGCCGACATGAGCGATGCCACGGAATACTTCGTTTCGTCAAGCTCTTCGCATTCAGAAACATATGCACACGCAACATTCCAGAATCTTGTTCCGCGTACTACGTACTACGCAACAGCGAGCGCTACAAACCAACTAGGAACTGCTCGCACCAGCACCGTTCGGTTCACTACACAAACACCTATCGGAGTTGTCATCAATAACGATGCTGAAGAAACAACTTCTGCAACCGTCGACATCTTTGTTAATCCCCCCACCGCTGCTGTGGCCTATCGCATCTCGAATAATTCAAATTTCCGAAACGCCAGAGTGTTTGAACCAGCAAGCCCCATTAAGTGGGAACTCCTTGCCTCCGACGAACCCGAAGTGGAGCGCACTGTCTATGTTCAGGTGTACTTCGCAAACGGTCAGGTCATGGTGTTCGAAGATTCCATCACGCTCATTACCGATGTTGAAGTACCCGACGACGATGCACCAATCATCGAAGCGCTTCGGTCAACACGCGTCGCAGCATCAGCTACTGCATCCACCAGTACGTCACGAGCAACATCGGCGCTCTCCATCACGGTGCGCGACCGCCGCTCAGGCGTGACGCGAATTGAAATGAAGGCTGGGTCACGCACCATCGTGGCAAAGGTCGATGCGGCTCGCCGCGGTTCGTATTCACTCAATGTTCCGAAAGGCGTGAAGACTGTCCGCGTTCGTCTACGAGACGCCGCAGGCAACTACTCAAAGTGGAAGAGCGTCACACTTCGTTAATCAAGATCAGAACGCAACAAGAAGCGTTCTGCAACCGACGAGTCCCCGATGACTTCCACAATGTCAATGGGGAGTCGGCGCCACAACACCAACAAAAGATCAGATGCGGTGCCCCGTAACGCCACCGCGCCCTTTTTATGTTCGCGGGTTACCAACATCTCTAAACCATCGCCCGGCGTCAGCAACCACTCACCTTCCACATCGGTGCAATGCACATGCACCGATCCACCAACAATGGGCTGACCTTCTCGAACTAGTGGTGTCATCACAAACAAAAACTCATCAATTCCATCGCTCGCAAATTTGGGGTCAATCTCGGGTCGAAGCCCCGCCGCCCATCCGGCATCCCACGCATGCACCGCGGTTTCTTGAGCCATTCGTCGCGTGAGCCACGCAATGTTCTGCGGGCCAGCCCATGTCCAGCAGGGTTGGTCGGGAGAAAGCGTTGACACTGTCGACACAAGATGTGAAACACCTTCTTCGTACCACCGAATCATGTCCATCTCTTCAGGACGCTCGTCGCGCAGTGTTTCTGTTCGCGTTGTTGTGCCAGACAAAGCCATGGCCGTCCAGAAGCGATGCACTTCTCCCACATGCCACAACAAATCCGCAACACGCCATGAACCACAGGCGCGCACAGGCGCATCGAGAGAGAGGCGTGCTGCCCGCGCTATTTCTGCGCCGTGAAACTCAATGGCACGCACGTAATCGGCGTGCTGCATTACAGACCCTTTACAGCGTCAGCCAGTTCTTGCCATTGCTTCATGGGCAAGACACCTGGTGTTGCTGTGAGCACCTGCACACATACATGGTCGGCGCCGGCATCAAGATGTTCGCGGATGCGGCCCACAATGACGTCCATGGAACCTCGCGGAACAATTGCATCCATCAAACGATCTGCATGTCCAGTGATTTCTTCATCTGAATAACCAAAACGCTTCAGGTTGTTCGCGTAGTTCGGCAGTCGCGTGTATGTGGTCATGTACTTGCTCGCAATTTCTTTCGCAACGCTTGGCTCTTCATTCAGCACAACAGCAAGTTCAGGGGCAAGCAATGGGCCAGCGCCCATGGTCTCTCGTGCAAACGCTGTGTGCTCAACCGGCGTGAAATACGGGTGTGCACCTTCACCGCGTTCTGCGGCCAACTTCAACATCTTGGGTCCAAGCGCGGCAAGCACTCGTCGCGGCGGAGTCGATGGCTGCGGGCTGAAATAGATTCCAGCATCCATCGCATCGAGATACTCCACCATTGTGGAATACGGCTTGTCGTAATTGGCTTTATGTACTCCTTGCACCATTGGTGCGTGACTCACGCCGATACCCAAGAGAAAACGATCGGGGAACGCTTCGGTGACCGTCTTCCAGCCGGCCTGCATGGTTTGGGCCGTACGTGCGTGCAAACTTGCAATTCCTGTTGCTAACACCATGGACTTCGTCGCAGATAACAACAATGAAGTCGACGCAAACGGTTCACGAAGTACTGCTTCGGGAACCCACACCGTGGAGAATCCCATTTCCTCTACTTGTGCAATTCCTTCTTGCGCAGCAGACATAGGTTGAAGATCGAAGTCTGCGGTCCACAGACCAACTCGGCCAAGATGAAGTGAAGTCATGACCAGAACGCTACGAGATGGAGCGCGCTTTCGTACTAGCGGCGATGCACCCAATCGTCAATCAAGCGTCGTGCAATTGAAATTCCCGGCGGAATCATTGGCAAATCATCCCGGTCATACCAATGAGCTTCTGCAATTTCTGTTGTGTCGCACACAATGTCGCCAGACACCCATCGCGCGGTAAACCCAAGCATTAATGAATGCGGGAAAGGCCATGGTTGGCTCGCAACATAAGCGATGGAATCAACAACAATTCCAACTTCTTCTTCCACCTCACGTGCAACTGCCTGTTCCAAATTCTCACCTGGTTCAACAAATCCGGCAAGACACGAAAACATTGGAACAGGAAAATTCGCACCGCGCGCAAGCAGTGCTTGTTGTTGGTCACCCTCACCTCGCGTGACCAATGTGATGATGGCTGGAGCTAATCGTGGAAATGCCATGAGCGAACAAGCGGGGCAGACGAATGCACGCTCTGCATCGGCCATACGGGTGGGTTCGCCGCAACGACCACAGAAGCGGTGGGTTCGCGCCCACTCCACCAACTGCACAGCTCTACCCGCAATTGCCCACTCCGTTTCACTGATGCGGCCGAACAATGCGCGCAAGTCCATCTCGGCGCCATACCCAGGGTCTTCGCCGTGCGGAACATCGATCCCCCAACATGCAACCCCACCATGCATGCCAAGAAAATGACGGTCCCATGAGTCCTCTGCAGGTTGGTTGTCAATGAAGACCTTCACTCCAACGACGTGGATGTAGCGGTGTTCTTCAACAGAGCCCGCCGGGGTCAATGTGGGGCGAAATGAGGTGTCGTGCGTAGCCATTCCCACTGACGGTAGTAGGCGGGACCCTGCGTAGGATGAGCGAATGGCACGTAACCAAAATTCAGTCGTAATCGTCGATGCAGTGCGCACCCCAATTGGGCGTCGCAACGGCGGTTTGTCCACCATCCACCCGGGCGAACTTCTCGGTATCGCTCAGCAGGGAATCATCAACCGCACGGGCATCGACCCATCACTTGTTGAACAAGTAGTGGGAGGCTGCGTCAGCCAGATTGGCGAGCAGTCTTTCAACGTCACTCGTACGGCATGGTTGGCAGCAGGCCTTCCACTCACCACGGCCGCTACCACCGTCGACACTCAGTGTGGTTCCTCACAGCAGGCAACCGGACTCGCATCGTCACTCATTGGCTCGGGCGTTGTCGACATTGCCATCGCTTGTGGTGTTGAAGTCATGAGCCGCGTACCCATCGGAAGCAACAGCCGCAAAGATCTTGGCCTCGGAGTTCCAATTCCGAAGAACTACTTCGAACAGTACGAAATGACATCTCAGTTCGAAGGTGCAGAGCGCATCGCCGACAAGTGGAAGATTTCTCGTGACGACACCGACCGCTTTGGTCTCGCATCACAAGAGCGTGCAGCACGTGCATGGGCAGAAGATCGCTTTTCCGGTCAGTACATCGAAGTAGATGCTCCAGAAGTGAACGAAGCTGGCGAAGTTGTAGGCACCCGCCGCGTTGCAAAAGACGAAGGTCTGCGCGAAACAACTCTTGAGAAGTTGTCCACCCTGAAGCCTGTTGCTCGTGAAAATGGTGTTCACACCGCCGGAAACTCCTCTCAGATTTCCGATGGCGCTGCTGCTGTGCTCATGATGACCGAAGAGAAGGCTGCACAGCTCGGCATGCGCGCACGCGCTCGCATTGTTGACACATGCCTTGTTGGCGTCGATCCGGTACTCATGCTCACCGGACCAATCGATGCAACTCAACGCCTTCTCGAGCGCAACAACTTGAAGATTGACGACATCGATGTGTTCGAAATCAACGAAGCATTCGCTTCTGTTGTACTCGCTTGGGCAAAAGAACTTGGTGCCGACATTGAAAAGACCAACCCAAATGGTGGAGCAATTGCACTCGGACACCCACTCGGTGCAACTGGTGCTTTCCTCATCACCAAGGCTCTCAATGAACTCGAGCGCACGGGCGGACGCTACGGCATCATCTCCATGTGCTGTGGTGGCGGTCTCGGAACCGGCACGCTCATCGAGCGCCTCTAAACCCACAACGCGTGTGATGTCACACGCACTCACTTCACTCGTTGCGGCACTCTGTGTCGTTCTCGTTTCGTGCACTACCCGCATCACACCCGATGCGGGTGGTCGCGTTTCCGGAACCGTTACTCGTGTTGTCGACGGCGACACAATGCATGTTTCGTTCGGAAACCGCACTGAGGAAATTCGCCTGATTGGTGTTGATACTCCAGAGACGGTGCACCCCACAAAGCCAGTCCAGTGTTGGGGCCCCGAAGCATCCTCACAAACCAAAACATGGCTACCGAAGGGCACGCAGGTCTACATACTGCGCGATGTTGAAGCACGCGATAAGTACGGTCGTCTTTTGGCGTATGTCTACAGATCCGCCGACAATCTGTTCATCAATAAAGAACTTGTTGCCGGCGGTTGGGCTCGCCCATATCCGTATGAACCCAATACGTCGTTGCAGGCCGTGTTTGCTCAGGCTGCTTATGAAGCACAAACATCGAACCTCGGACTGTGGGCACACTGCTGAAGGTAGGGTTTTCTCATGGCTTCGCCCGCGTCACTTGCACAAAAACTTGGATACGCAGACGACACACGTCTCGTCATCATCTCGTGTGACGACCTTGGCTCGTGCCACGCCGCAACGGTTGGCGTGTACAGCGCCTTGCGAGACGGAGTAGCCACCTGCGCATCAATCATGATGCCCGCACCGTGGGCGCGTTTCGCCGCTAGCGAATACCGCGGAGAAGACATTGGTGTTCACCTCACACTCAATGCTGAACACCCCGAATACCGCTGGGGACCTCTTACGCACGCACCATCACTTCTTTCTGGTGAAGGCGGCTTCCCTCGTTCAGTCGACGACCTATGGGAGCACGCTGACAGCACCGAAGTTTTGCGCGAGTGCCGCGCACAAATTGAACGCGCCATCGCATGGGGAATCGATGTCACCCACTTGGCCCCGCATCTCACTTCCATTACGTTGCGCCCAGAATTCTTCGACGTATACCTAGAACTTGCTGTTGAGTTTCAGCTTCCTATCCGCTTGCCGTCCACCATTACCGAAGAAGCAGCCGGTTTTCCATTCCGCACTCTTGCGCGCGAAGAAGGAATCGTGTTTCCCGATCACTTCGATCTTGACTGGCGCGCAGGCAGCCGTGAACGCGTTCTCCATGCCATTCGCTCACTGCAACCAGGCGTCACTGAAATTCACGTACAGCCCGCAATAGACACAGCGGAAGTACGAGCTCTTGGAGAGCACGCAGCCGGATGGGTAGACGATCTCGCACTCGTCACTACAGACACAGAACTTCGCTTGGCACTCGCCGAAAGCGGCGCCGTTCTAATTGGCTATCGCGAACTTAGGAGCGCGATGCGAGGCGACTAATCGTTGCTGCTGCTTCGCCACTCCATAACGCTTCAAACAACGCCCGCGTACTGCCTTCGTTCTTCAACTTTCCTGCCATAAACGCGGCAGTGGGATCCATAGACGCGTACTTCACGTCTATCCGAACAACAACATCTGCATCGTCGGGGCCTTCCACGGCTTCATCGTTCTTCTTGAAGACAACGCGATATTGAGCGCTCATGCTGTCACCTGATCTGACTCACGAACTCCGGCAAACAAATCTGTTTCCATCATTCCTTCGGGAATTTCTGGAAGCACACTCATGGCAAGAATCCAGTCTTCCCATGGATACACCTTTGCGAGTTCGTTGTCGTCCAACCCGAACCACCATTTTGAGGTGGGGTCAACTTGCGTGGCATGTGCCAATAACGATTCTGTACGTGCGCGCAGATATTCGGCGATGTTGAGCCGTGTTGTGATGCGATGATCTTGCGAGGGTCGTTTCAACCAGTTTTCATCGAAAGGCGATTCACCAAACTTCAAGACCAATGCTTCATGAACTGCCATGATGCGCTCTTTCGCCCACAGCGTGTAATACATCTTTGATGGCTGCCATGGTTCACCATGTTCGGGATACCAAGCAGGATCGCCCGCACGTTCAAAAGCCAACACACTGGTGTCGTGAACGCGCAGATGATCTGGGTGCGGGTAACCACGTTGGTCATCGTTGTAGGTGAGGATGACATGCGGCTTCTCAGCGCGAATCAATGCAACAAGTCGTCCTGTTGCTTCATCAATGTTGGCCATGTTGAAACAATCGGGATGAGAATTGGTTTCCGCGCCAGCCATTCCCGAGTCGCGGTACCCCAGCATGTGCACCGCAGAAAAACCAATGGCGTCGGTGGACTTCTGTAATTCAGACGCGCGAATTGACGCGATGATCTCTCGTTCTTCTTCCGGAGTCTTTCCATGGAACGGCTGACCTGGTTCGCGCAATGTCGGGTTCTGAAGATCCCCTTCTTCGCCACCGGTGCAACACACCAACACCGTGCGAACACCTTCCGCAAAATACTTGGCAACTGTGGGCGCACCCTTTGATGCTTCATCGTCTGGATGAGCGTGCACTGTCATGAGGCACAGGTGTTCACCAGAAAGCGAGAGCGCCGGAGAGGTCATCTCTCTCAGGATAGTGAACGTGATGGGTTCACACCGCTTGGCACGCAATAGTCTGAGACCCGATGTATGACTTCAAGCGCACCGTCCAACGAGCAACTCTGATTGCAGCATGCGTTTTTCTTGCGGGGTGTTCAACAAACGATGGCCGTGCCATGAAGTCGCCACTGCCGGGCCAAACCGATTCCGTGCAAGTCGCCACCACCGTTGGCGAGTCCTTCTCCGATGGCCCCGCACCAATGGCAGTCACTGGTCCGTGGCCAAGCGGCTCTGCCATCGACAATCGCTACACCTGTGCAGGGGTGGGTATCTCGCCACCACTCACATGGACACCTGGCCCCGAAGACACCCAGGGCTACGCCATTGTCATCGACAACATGGATGACCCATCTGTGCTGCCATGGGTTGTCACCAACATTGACTTTGCTGTCTCCACTGCACTCGAGGGCCAAGTGCCTGCAGGTGGAGTTGTGGCCATGTCGGCAAAAGGTGAACGGGCATACGACCCACCGTGTCCCCCCGCTGGCTCTACCCATACGTTCGTTGTCACCGTGTACGCGCTCGATGCCCTCACACCATTGGACGACAATCCGGACGCTCGCACCATCATCTCTGACATCGAATCGGGCGCACTCGAAGCAGCCACCACGGTGTTCACCGTCGCTCGCTAACCACCACCCTGAGGGGTCAGTCCACCGCACTCGGTGAACTATCTGTGAGAATGGCGGTATCGACCCCACCACCGCTGCCCTGCCTATCGGCGTCTTCGAGACCGACACCAATGGCCGACTTGTGTCGGGCAACGCTGCGTTTCGCGCACTTGCGTGTGATGGTGCGCCACTCGTTGCAGGCACTGCTCCGTGGGCCAACGCTCTCCCACACGAACGCACTGAATGCGAACGTCGATGGGTGCAGCACAAAGCAGACGGTGGAAATTTTGCAGTCGAGTTTCGCGTTGGTCGTGCAACTGGCGAATCAGTTTGGATTCAAGTCTCCACGCAACCAATCCTCACCGATGGAGTTCTCACCGGATACGTCGGCACAGCAATCGATTGCACATCGCTCGTTGCGCAAC
>CAIVDG010000238.1 GCA_903904615.1 uncultured Acidimicrobiaceae bacterium
ACTCACCATTTCAGGGTATTTCGCGCGATACGCCTTCTTCAGCGAGTTATAGGTGCGCACCAACTGCCACGATGTTCGAAATACTTCGCGACGAATCTGAACAAATCGCTGACGGTCACGCGCACACACGAAACCTTCTTCAAAACGAGGATGGCGATACAAGATCTGATCATGACGAATGGCAAGACCTACGGCTCGAACATCGATTTGCGCCACACCGATTCTTCGTGAACGCAAGAATGAGGGAACCCATTGGCCAGCCCCGGTGAATGGCGCCAACATGAAACCACCGAGGCGATACAACTTCGAGCGTGGCGGGGTGAATCCCAAACTTTTCATCTCATCGGTGAGCGGCATGGCCTTTTCTTCAGACACCTGGCGAATTTCATCGTGCTTGGCAGCATGGTCAATCTTCATCCACTCGTCTGGACCAGCAAGAAAATCCTTCATTCCCCAAATCATGTATTCAGCACTTGCATAGCGGTGTGAATACGCATTGCGGAATCCGAAACTGAGATAGCGCCACGCCAAGTGTCTCCACTTGTGATCATCAAACACCAACGTGTCGATGAGTGCAAAATTTCGCACTTCGTAGTACAGCGACGACGGATTGTTCTTCAGAGCAAAGTCGGCGTGCCACACTGCGATTCCGTTGAGGGTAACCGTGTGCTTTCCGGTGTGCATTAAGCCGAAAGCAACGTCGTCTCCTCGCACAAAGACGGGCAGTGGATTCTCTTTCGCTAGGTGCATCGGGAACACCGTGAACCACCATGCGGAATAATCAATGTCAATTTCCAAATGGTCACGAACCATTTCCGCCCTGCTGCGAAGATCGATACCGCGACCATGGGCCCGCAACGGATATACCGAACGGAATTCGTACGCCGATCCAGCTTCAAACTGCATCCACGGCTGTTCTTCACTCATCATTGCGCCATGAATGCACAGGTCTGGATCGTTCGCAAATGAGAGAAGCGAGATTGTTCGCATAATTGATTCAGGCTCTAATGAGATGTCGTCATCCATCAAGACAACGTGTGTGCTCCAGCCTTCTTCTCGGAATTCAATAATTCCTCGGGCAAACCCGCCTGCTCCACCCAAGTTTGGGTTTGGAAGCACCCGAACAGGTGCACCCGCAGGAATTGTTGGCTGCAAGTTCTGTGCGTTGTCAACAACGACCACTTTCAGATGTCCGCGCACATTCGGCACTGTCGACTCAATGTGTACAAGTTTGTCAATGGTGGCGAGAACATACTCTTGACGATTAAAGGTGGTGATGGCCACACCGAGTCGAACTTCTCGAGCAGGTGCCGTTGTTGTGCTCCACTCGCCACCGCGCACGACAACGCCATCTTCAAGTGCCGTCACCGCAACAAAGAATGACTCGGCTCCCAGATCACGAATACCGGCACACGTGACCGATGATTCAGTTTCAGAAACGTGGACAACCGTGTCCACACCATTGGCGTAGGCGATTAACTCGATGCGACAGCGACCAGACACGTCCATAGTTGCGGCGAGATCGGCAATGGACGTCAGTCGGCTCCAACGGCCAGCGGCGAACACACCAAAAGCAGTGTCGAATGTGACCCTGTGACCAACCGACAGGTGAACGCCATCTGAACGAAGGACCCCATCACCCGTTCGTACATACAGTGACGGTTCACTGAAGTCGGGGGCCGGAACCAGAATTCGGGCCAGGGGGTGGGATGTCACTCCCCTAGTTTCACAGGGGATTCACCATGAACGGTGTCATTTGACGTTGTTCACGCCGACTCGCCAGGAATTCTTCGGCAACATCGAGAGCCTCTTTGATGGTGACATCCATGTCCAGATATCGATACGTGCCCAAACGACCTAGAAAGGTCACCCGAGACGCCGCTTGGCCCGCCTGGACGTATTGGTGCAGCTGCTCTTTTTCCTTCACCTGCCGAATGGGGTAATACGGAATGTCCCCCTCGTCGGCCAATCGGCTGTATTCGGTGTACAGGGTGGTTCCTTTGTGGCTTTCCCACGGAGCGAAATGTTTATGTTCGGTAATGCGCGTGTACGGCACATTCTCATCGCAGTAGTTCATGACCGGACACCCCTGAAAGTCGCCCGTTTCTTCTGATTCGACGAAGTCGAGCGTGCGGTATCCCAAACGCCCGTACTGACCTGAGAAGTATTCATCGATAGGGCCAGACCAGAAAACATGTTCTGCGGTTGACAACTCGTCTGGTGTCACCGTGCGATTCAGCGTTACTTCAATAAGTGGGTGATCAAGCATTGCTTCCACAATGGGTGTGTACCCATCTTTAGGAATTGCCTGCCAAGGGTGGTTGAAGTAACTGTCTTCGTACGAAAAACGCACAGGAAGTCGCGCAAGAATTGATGCAGGAAGTTCTGTTGGAGATACCCCCCACTGCTTCTGCGTGTATCCCTTGAAGAACGCCTCATACAGATCACGACCAACAAACCTCAATGCCTGGTCTTCAAAACTGACGGGGACATCAATTGTTGTATCGGCCCGAGATGCAATGAAAGCTTCTGCTTCCTTTGGCGACAAGGTAAGCCCGAAAAATTGATTGATGGTGTGCAAGTTCACTGGAAGCGAATACACCTTTCCACCAGAAGTTGCCTTCACTCGGTGGTTATACGGCTGCATTATGCCGAACTTGTTGATGTACTCCCACACGTTCTGAAAGCCCGTGTGAAAGATGTGAGGTCCATACACATGCACCATCACTCCATTTGAGCGACGTTCTGTGTGTGCGTTGCCCGCTACGTGCGAACGGCCGTCAACAACCCATGATGCAATTCCGGCGTCGGCTAATTGGCGAGCCACAACGGCGCCAGAGAACCCGGCACCAACAATGACGATGGAAGCTGTCACGCGTGAAACGCTAGTTGTTTAGTGGCTCATCCACGGGGCACACAGGCCATCGAGGTCACGAACTTCAATGCGGTCACGATTTTCGTAGGTGACCTGGTTGTTTGGATCGGCGCGCAACTTGAAGACACGGAATGACATTTCCGTTGTGTCAACGCTAAGAATGCGACCAATGAGCGGATCGCCAAGTTCAAGAATGATCTTGATGGTTTCAAGCGCCTGAATGGATCCGATAATTCCGGGGAGCACACCAAGAACACCAGCTTCTGCACATGACGGAGCAAGTTCTGCTGGTGGTGGTTCGGGAACCATGTCGCGATAGGTAGGGCCGAGTTTCGGATGGAATACCGAGACCATTCCTTCGAAGCGGAAGATGCTTCCGTGCACCACGGGGATTCCCAACTTCACGCTTGCGTCATTCAAGAGATAGCGGCTGGGGAAATTGTCTGCGCCGTCAACCACAACGTCGTAGCCCGACATGATTTCCATGATGTTGCTTGCGTCAAGACGGGTGTCGTAGGTCTTTACTTTGACATCGGGATTCAGTTTCGCAATGGTCATGCGTGCTGATTCCACTTTGCGCTCGCCAATACGGTCCATGTTGTGCAGAATTTGGCGTTGCAGGTTCGAAGCATCGACATCGTCCATATCGACAATGCCGATTGTGCCAACGCCTGCTGCAGCAAGGTACAGCGCGGCTGGTGAACCAAGACCGCCTGCGCCCAACATAAGAACCTTTGCGCCAAGCAATTTTGCTTGACCTTCCACACCCACTTCAGGAAGAAGAAGGTGGCGTTGGTAACGATTTCGTTGGTCTGGTGTCAGCGTGACGGGTTGACGCCACTCGCGTCCTTCGTCTTTCCACTTACCGAAACCGCCGGCCATTGACAACACATTTGTGTAGCCGAGTTCTTGTAATGTGCTTGCAGCAAATGCGCTTCGCACACCGCCAGCGCAGTACACCACAATCTCTTGGTCACGGTCGGTTGCGCGGCCTTCAATTTGTGCTTCCAGATGGCCGCGAGGAATGTGCAACACATTGGGCAATGCGCCCTGTTCGTATTCGTCGGGCTCACGTACGTCGAGGACCAGTACGCCACCCGCTTCAATACGTCGCTGGGCGTCGGCGGTGTCGATTTCAGTGATCTGAGACTTTGCATTGGCGAGGAGGTCACGGAAGGTTGCCATGACCAAAACCCTACCAACTAAGTCGGGAATCCAGCACGGGCCACCAGGTCGGTGAGAATGCGCGAGATGTCGCCACGCAAGATGATGTGGGCGTACTGGTCTCGCTCTGTGGGGCCCCCGTTGATAATGACCACCTTCTTGTTGGATGCACGTGCGCGGTCCACCACGTATGCAGCCGGTGTGACCGCCAACGTAGAGCCAATGGCCAAGAGCACATCACAGTTCTCGGCGGCGTCGAACGAACCATTAATGACGGCTGGGTCTAGTGCTTGTTCAAACAACACTGCATCACTTTTCACAATGCCACCGCATAACTCACAATGCGGGTCGGGGTCGCCGGCGCGAACGCGCTCAATGAACTCAGCCATTGGCCGGCGATCTTTGCAGTCCCAACAACGACCGAACTTGATGGTGCCGTGCACTTCGTAGACAAGATCGTGCGAGAGACCCGAGTCTTGATGCAACCCGTCCACGTTCTGTGTAACAACAGCACTTAACTTGCCAGCGCGGTGCACTGCAACCAATGCGTGATGCCCCGCGTTGGGCACCGCAGTTCCATTGAACGTTCGCTCGCGGCCTTCCCATGCAACTTTGCGCACTTCTGGATCATTCAAGTAGTAACTGAGTGTCGACGTTTTCTCCGCAAGCGGATTTTTCACCCACAATCCATTTGGCCCGCGGAAATCGGGAATGCCGGAATCAGTGGAAATACCTGCCCCCGTAAATGCAACGACTCGCTCTGCCTCACGCAGCCATTGCGCAACAAGGTTCAGATCGTCGTCTGCTGGGAACTCACTACTCATATGTTCCTCATTCTTACCCAAACGCACACATGACCGTGCTTTGAACGAAGAGAGGAAACATGAGCCCAACACACACTCCGCACAACGTCACACTTCGTGTTGTTCCATGGGAAGACCCCGTTGTTGAATCACGAGGTTTCGCCGTGAACGACCCATACATCGAGATGTTCTGGCTACCGGTGCTAGGCCCCACCGCTACGTGGCTCTACCGACGCCTCGTGTCGGGGGTGCTCCACAGTCCATCTGGTTACACCATCAACATGGACGAACTTGCCCGCACCATTGGGGTGGCCTATACCCAAGGGCGCCACAACCCATTTGTTCGCGCTCTTCAACGTTGTGTCATGTTCGGCGTTGCCGAACACATCGCGGTTCAACCCATTCGCACATTGGCAGTGCGGAAATCACTGCCCTCACTTCCCCAACGTCATCTCGGGCGACTCCCCAATCAGTTACAAATTGCCCATCACGATTGGATGCAAAACCTACGCGAAAGCACACACTCACCATCTGGCGTCTCATAGCCTTGGCTTCTATGCATCGCACATCAAAGGCCGTTCGCACATTCGTTGTGCTGGCCGCTGTGCTCGCGTCACTGTTTCCTTCGCCTGTTCATGCTGAACGAGTCAAAGTTCTCATTCTCGGTGACTCTGTTGCATCAGTTCTCCGATGGTCGCCCACCTCTATGAAATCGCTGTGGAAAGGCCCCTACGACGTCACGCTCGAAGTATGGGGGTGCCAGAAACTTGTAGACCCCGGATGCATCGAAGGCGATGCGCCACAAGCCAGCGCACTGAAACTCTTGCAGAAACATCGCAACGAAGAGTTTGACATTGTTGTTGTAGCAACCGGATACAACGACACTGGCGCTTCATATTTGCAAAAATCACTTCGTCGCATTCACGCCGAAGTGACCTCACAGAATGCTCATCTCATTTGGTTGACGTACCGCGAGAACGGGAATGTGAAAATAAAGGCCCGGCAATTCAACAAGGTAGTGAAGTCACAATCCAAGAAACTTGGGTTCACTGTTCTGGACTGGGCACTCATCTCCAGACGCCAGAAACATTGGTTCACTGGCGACGGTGTCCACATGAACGGCCATGGCGGCGTTCGTTTAGGTAACCACATCCGCCGCGCACTCGACTCGTACGTTTCGTCTGCCACTACCCCGTCCTCGTAGAACAGTTAGTTTGGGCGCGTGGAAATACGTGTCTTTACCGAGCCTCAACAAGGCGCCAGCTACCAACAACTTCTTGCCGTAGCGCAATGCGCAGAGCGAAGCGGATTCAACGCATTCTTTCGAAGCGACCATTACCAACGCATGGGAACTCACTTCTCGGGGCTTCCTGGTCCTTCCGACGCGTGGATCACTCTTGCTGGTATCGCACGTGAGACGTCCACTATTCGTCTTGGCACGTTGGTGAACTCCGCAACGTTTCGACTTCCTGGCGTGCTTGCCATTTCAGTTGCCAACGTTGATGAGATGTCGGGCGGCCGTGTTGAACTTGGTCTGGGTGCTGGCTGGTACCAGGTAGAGCATTCGTCATATGGAATTCCGTTCTTGCCTCTTGGAGAACGATTCAATGTGCTGGAAGAGCAACTACAGATAATCACTGGCCTGTGGGGAACACCCGTGGGTGCTGACTTCTCGTTTAGTGGCAAACACTTCACACTCACCGATTCGCCCGCGTTGCCAAAGCCCGTCCAATCTCCACCACCCATCATTGTTGGAGGTGGTGGACCAAAGCGCACGCCAATGCTGGCTGCGCGTTACGCCGCAGAATTCAATCTTCCTTTCCAGAGCATGGAGCGCTATGTCGAACAATGTGACCGCGTTCGTGCTGCGTGCACCACCATTGGTCGCGATCCGGAAAGCCTTGTGTACTCCACCGCACAAGTGGTTTGCGTTGGCCGCAACGATGCAGAGATTGCTCGTCGTGCAGCAGCTATAGGACGCGACGTCGATGAACTGAAAGCTAACGGCGTGTGTGGAACGCCATCAGAAGCAATTGAAAAGTTGGCCTCGTGGGCTGCACACGGCGCACCACGCGTGTACTTGCAATTCCTCGACCTCACCGATCTTGACCATCTTGAACTGGTGGGATCAGAAGTTCTGCCCCACCTGTAACTACAACACGTTCGCTATCAGCAACACGGCGGTCACACTGGCTGCCGCAAGCCTGTACCAACCAAAGATGGCCAGCGAGCGCGAATTTAGATACGACACCATCCACCTCACGGCAACAAGCGCCGTCACGAAGGCGACCACTGCACCAATGAGAGGTGTGGCAATTCCGAAGTAGTCGACAATGTCGCCGCCATGACGAGAGACATCAAGAACTGTTGCCGCAGACAATGTGACAAGCCCAAGGAGAAACGAAAACTCCACGGCAGCAGCCAATGACAATCCCACAGTTAAACCGGCAATCAGTGTGACCAAACTTCTACTAACACCGGGCCACAGCGCAACAGTTTGTGCACATCCGATAATCAGCGCTGAACGCACAGACAATTCGTGAAGTGACTGTTGTGTTGGTTGCGGTTTCCACACAAGAAGTGCCACACCGCCAACTGCCCACGCAATAGCGACAGGCACTGGGCCAAACAACGCATCTTTCAATGCGTCTCCGAACACCACTCCAACAACGGCTGCGGGAAGAAACGCGGCGACCAATGCAAGAAGAACTGACCGACCGTGTTCATCGCGTCCAACAAGACCATTCACAATGGACAGGATGCGTGTGCGATACAAAACGAGAACCGCAAGAATTGCTCCGAATTGGATTGCG
>CAIVDG010000239.1 GCA_903904615.1 uncultured Acidimicrobiaceae bacterium
GCAATTGCCGCAGCATCGGCGGCGTCGGCAGGTTGCGGGATGGTGTCTAGCGACAAGCGTTGTTGCACCATGCGACCAATTTGATCCTTCGTGGCACCACCCCATCCGGCCACGGTGTTCTTCACCTGAGATGGCGTGTATTGAGCAACTTGGCATCCGGCCCGCGCAGCGAGTGCCAACACAATTCCACTGGCTTGACCCACCGACATTGCAGTACGAACGTTGTTCTGAAAGAACACTTGCTCGACGGCGACAGCGTGGGGTCGGAATTCGGCCAAGAGCGCATCGACTTCGTTGTGAATTTCAGCCAAACGCTCGTGGAGAGGACTGGTGGCCGGGGTTCTGAGCACACCGATCGCCAATGGAGTAATGGATTGGGCCGACGTCATAGACAGCACGGCATAGCCACACCGCGTGAGACCGGGGTCGATCCCCATGACCACATGACCGAACATATGTTCCATGCTACCCCAGCGCAGCGGTGGGAGTGGTGAATTAGCGAGCGGCCTCTACTGCGGCGACGAGCTCTTCCACTGGGCGGAAAGTGAGCCCCGCTATAGCTCGGTGGGCGTATCGGATGATGCCCTGACCATCCACCACGAAAACGCTGCGGCGAGGAAAGCCGAGCGGCCCGACTGTTCCGTATGCGGCGGCGACCGTCTTGTCGGTATCGGCCAACAAGGGGAACTTAAATCCGTACTTCGAAGCAAATGATTCGTGACTCTCGATGTCTTGCGCAGAGATAGCCAAGACTTGAGCTCCGACACCTTCAAACGCCGAGAGTTCGTTGTTGTACGAGTTCAATTGCTTGGTGCAGACAGGAGAATCATCTCCGGGATAAAACACGATGACCACGGGCTGGCCACGGTAGTTCGACAACGAATATGAAGCGCCACCGGTACCGGGAAGCGTGAATTCGGGAGCGGTCTCCCCCACTGCGGCTGCCATTAGTCAATTCCTTGCATGATTGATTCGTCCATGTCGAAGTTGGCATAGACATCTTGTACGTCATCATTATCTTCCAACATGTCCATAATGCGAAGTATTTGTTTCGCATCGTTCACATCGGTGACTTCAATGGTTGTTGAGGAGACCATGGTGGACTCGGCGCTTTGCACTTCAATGCCAGCGGCATCAAGGGCGTCTTTCACGTCGTACACCACAGACGGATCGGTGAGAACTTTCCACGAATCGCCATCGCGTTCAATGTCGTCGGCGCCGGCTTCAAGCGCGGCCGTCATGACGGTGTCTTCATCGAGTGACGACGGCACCAAGATGACTCCGCGGCGAGAGAACTGCCAGCCTACTGCACCAGGTTCAGCCATAGAACCGCCAAACTTTGAAAACGCACTGCGAACATCTGCTGCAGTGCGATTGCGATTGTCTGTGAGGACATCGACCAACATGGCGACACCGCCTGGCGCGTACCCCTCGTAGGTGATGCTTTCGTAGTTCGCACCATCGTTCTCACCAATTCCACGTTTGATGGCGCGATCGATTGCATCTTTGGTCATTTGCCCAGCTTTGGCTTTCAGCACCATGGTTCGCAGAGCGGCATTCGAATCGATGTCTCCGCCACCAGCGCGTGCAGCAACTTCAATTTGACGCGCCAATTTTGCGAAGAGTTTGCCGCGCGCCTTGTCTGCAGCGCCCTTCTTGTGTTTGATGGTTGCCCATTTGGAGTGGCCGGACATTGGCTACACCTTCCTCATATGTGTCATGTTCTGAACAAAGTATTCGTGCAAGCGAGCATCGCCAGTGAGTTCTGGATGGAACGATGCCGCCAACACATTTCCTTGGCGCACCAATACTGGCTCATCGCCGAGCGTTCCCAGAACCTCTACCCCACTGCCAATGCGTTCAATTCGCGGAGCACGAATGAAGACCCCGTGAAAATCGCCGATAGGCGTATGAATCGACGACTCAAATGAGTCGACCTGGCGACCAAATGCGTTGCGACGAACTGAGATGTCGATTGCAGAGAAACTGACCTGGTCTGAGCGGCCGTCGAGAATTTCCGAGGCCAACAAAATCATTCCGGCGCATGTGCCAAAGACCGGCATTCCCTCTGCGATACGAGACGCAATGGGAGCAAACAATTGGGACGACAACAACAATTGCGACATTGTGCTGGATTCACCGCCAGGCATCAGCAGTGAATCGACGGATTCGAGATGCTGTGGCGTGCGCACCTCGACGGTGGCAACCCCTAACGACTGAATGCACTCAGCGTGAGCTGCAAATGCACCCTGAAGGGCAAGTACTCCAACCTTCATGTTCACCCGGAGGCCTCGAATCCACGATGAAGAACCGTGTTAGTTGCCGCGAGATGCGTAGCGCTGTGATTCGTGAATTTCGTCCATGCCAATGCCGGTCATGGGCGCACCTAGGTTGCGGCTGACACGCGCAAGCACGTGGGCGTCACGGAAGTGAGTGGTGGCTTCCACAATTGCCTTTGCACGAAGCTCAGGCTTGTCGCTCTTGAAGATTCCGGAACCAACGAAAACTGCTTCTGCGCCAAGCTGCATTGCGAGTGCAGCATCTGCAGGTGTTGCGATTCCGCCAGCACAGAAAATGGGAACAGGGAACTTTCCAGTTTCTGCAATTTCTTGCACAAGCGGAAGTGGAGCCTGCAAAGACTTAGCCCACTGGAACAACTCGGCGCTATCGGCCTGTGTGATCTTGCGAATGTCACCGAGGATGGAACGCAAGTGGCGTACAGCCTCAACAACATTTCCCGTACCTGCCTCGCCCTTAGAGCGAATCATGCAAGCGCCTTCGGAAACACGACGAAGTGCCTCTCCAAGATTTGTTGCGCCACACACGAACGGAACGGTGAAACCAAATTTGTCAATGTGATGAGTTTCGTCGGCAGGTGTAAGAACTTCTGACTCGTCAATGAAGTCCACGCCGAGTGCTTCGAGAATTTGAGCTTCGACGAAATGACCGATACGAACCTTGGCCATAACAGGAATGCTGACCGAGGCTTGAATGTCTTCAATCATGGATGGGTCACTCATGCGAGCAAC
>CAIVDG010000240.1 GCA_903904615.1 uncultured Acidimicrobiaceae bacterium
CGAGACTTTGTTGGAAACGCCAGCCGAGAACCGAAACGCCAGAACATCTCGGACAGCACCAAGATCATCGCTAACCGCAGGACAAGACGACCCCAGTACGGTCCAAAAATCTCTGAGAAGAGATACATAGGTATGTACGACGTCCATCGGGTGACGAAATAGTGGCGATTGCCCGCGGCCGCAAGAGCATCATCCAGGTTGATGGCATACCCGGTATAGAACATTGGGTCTAACGAGTTAGGCACCAACCCAAAAAGGTCGGGCTTGAGGAGCCACACCAACACACAAACAGTGATTGCAACCGCACAGCCCCTCACAATTGTGGGCAGTACACGTAATCCGCGGTCGCTGGAATCAAATGAAGTCCTGGCGAGGTCTAACAATTGATGCATCTTTCCCACACTATTAGGCAACAGAAGCTCCTAAAGGTTGAGCAACGATGTGATCTTGGTGCGCGAGGGGGGACTTGAACCCCCACGTCCTTTCGAACACTGGCACCTGAAGCCAGCGCGTCTGCCATTTCGCCACTCGCGCGAGTAGGTCTCTCACGCTACCAATCCCCAGCAACCAGCCCAACGGCTGGCTCTAGCAATCAGGCATTCTGAAGTGCAGCCCGCAGTTCCTCGTACGTCTGCACACCATTTGTCTCAATTCCCCCACCAAAGATGAAATGTGGAGTCTTTTCAAGACCGCGAGCAATTGCTGCTTCCTCGTCTTCAAGCACCGCCACCTTCTCATCATCGCCTGCCAGCAATGAACTCACCACATCTGCTGGCATTCCGGCCTCCACAGCTATTCGCTCTAACACCAAGTGATCGCTAATAAGTTCTCCATTCTCAAAGTGCGCAGAAAACACATCTCGTGCCACCTGCACATGCACACCGAAGTCAGCCGCGCGACGCACAAGTCGGTGCGCGTCGAAAGAACTACCGCCGCGAGCCGTATGGAAATTGAATGCCAAGCCAACACGGGCACCAGCGTCCACCACCACCTGCAACATTCGCTCGGCTTCCACCACATCTATAGAGAGGTGTTCGCACAGGTTTTCAATGGTGGTCTTGCCGTAATCGGCGGGTGCATCAGCATCTAAGCGAAGGCTGTGAAAACGCACATCGACCGACTCGCCAATAGCGGCGATGGCGCGTTCCAGTTCGTGAAGCGAAATACGACTCCATGGGCACCCAAAATCCATCCACATGTCAACGGTGCTTTTTGCCACGATATGTCAGTGTAGAACGAGATTGTTTGGGTCTTCGACGGTTGCGAACTACTCTGACCCACTAGTCACATAGAAGTGATGAGATGGGGTTGAAATGAGTCTTGATGTATCCGATTACGCAGCGATTCTTGCGGTCATCATCTCGGTGGGTAGCGCGATTGTGTCAATCCGTCTCACGCGTAAGGAACTGTCAGATTCAACATTTCACCGGGTAATTGAGAACTTTGCTCGAATCGACGAACGAATCCTTGAGAACCCCGAATTGCGTCCATACATCTACGGCCTCTCACATAAGGATCTAGAACCCGAACTTCGACAACGGCTCGACGCATTGTGTGAATTGATTCTCGACGTCTTCGAATGGGTTTCACACGACATTCCCACGGCGCCTCCGGTTGATCGCGACCCGTGGACTGACTACATCCAGAAAGTTGTCACAGGAAGTCCAGCTCTGC
>CAIVDG010000241.1 GCA_903904615.1 uncultured Acidimicrobiaceae bacterium
ATCATCAAAATTCCGTCCACCACTGTTTGGGTACCCGGAGGGCCGTACACATTGAGCGGTGTTTCAATGCCGGTCATGACCCAATGACTCGTGATGACGTCATTCAAGTCGGTGATGTGGTCGCTGTGCAGGTGGGTAATGAGTACCGCATTCAGCAACACGGGCAATGTGCCAGCTCCTGCAAGGCGCATGACCACTGCGCGTCCGGCATCAACCAAGATGGTTTGTCCACCTGCGCGAACCAATGTTGCTGGTCCGCCTCGACGTGGGTCGGGTAGTGGGCTTCCAGTTCCAAGCAGTGTGATTTCCATGTTTGATTCCTTTACAGAGGTGTTGATGCGATGAATGAATTGATGAGTGCGGCGAGTTCTTCGCCCTTGTCTTCTTGAACGAAATGTCCGCCACCTTCGATGGTGACGTGTGGTTGACCCTGTGCTCCAGGGATCAACGTCATGAATGGTTTTGCTCCACCCTTGGTAACTGGGTCTTTGTCGCCAAAGCAACACAACACTGGACGCTCAAATTTCTTCAGGATTTCCCATGCAGCAACGTTGTCGTTGGAAGCAGGGTCGGAAACTGATGTTGGAACGAACGATGGGAAAATTCGCGCGCCGGCTTTGTATGTGTCGTCAGGGTATGGCGCATCGTATGCAGCAATAGTTGCTTCACTTAAGTCTGTTGCGCTTCCACCATTGACGATCGTGCCAATTGGGAACACCTTTGAATTCTGCGAGAAGTTGCGCCAGGCAATAAACGCATCGGTGGGTGGTTGCGCGCCAGTTGGCAATCCGGTGTTGCTGACCACGATGCGCGAGAAGCGCTCGGGTTCTGCAGCAACGAGGCGAAGCCCAACAAGCCCACCCCAGTCTTGGCCGAAGAACGTGGCCTTGCGAATGGACAGGTGATCAAAGAGCAACTCGGCCATCCATTGCACGTGACGCGAATATGAATAGTCGGTCATCTCAGATGGCTTGTCGGACTTTCCGAAACCAACAAGGTCTGGGGCAATGACGCGGTGTCCTGCTGTAACCAGGATGGGAATCATTTTGCGGTACAGGTAGGACCACGATGGTTCGCCGTGCATAAGCAGCACGATGTCGCCGTCGTGCGGACCCTCATCTAGGTAATGAACACGAAGTTTTCCACCGTCAAGATCATTGATCTCCACATAATTTGGGGCGAATGGATAATCGGCAAGATTGGCGAACCGGTCGTCGGGTGTGCGTAGTGATTTCATTGGAGTGCCTTTCGAATCGATTCGGTAAGTATTGACTTGATTGTTTGAACTGACATCTTTTGGTCTGAGCGCATCATGTCGTAGCTCTCAAATGTGGTCAGCGAATCGATGATGGCCACTGCAGCTTGCTGTTGCTGCTTGTCAAACGCCGAAAGTTCTTCGGAAAAGTGTTTGATGATTTGAGTACGAAGTAATTTGCGTCCGAAGACGAGTTGGTTTTTGATGATCGGGTTTTTAAATGCAAACGACCGCGCAGCCGGAGCAATCTTTTCGTTCATGG
>CAIVDG010000242.1 GCA_903904615.1 uncultured Acidimicrobiaceae bacterium
GAACTCACGCCACGCAATCTCTGAGCGGAATACATCAGACCCCGCCGAACCATCCAAACGTTGCAGCAGTTGACGCGGGTGAATAATTCCGAATTTCAAATACGGCGACATCATTGACGTGCCGTCAACTCCGGGCATGTTTCGCGCTTCTTTGTACTCACCCATCGCGCGCTGCGACCATTCGTCAAAACGCTCCCAAGCAGCCTCTTCACTGGGGTTTGCCGAGTACATCGTCCATCCAGTGTGCATACGCGAGCCCACGGAGAGGTCATGGAAGTCAGCAAATTGCACCTTGTGCTCTGGCGCCGAGGTCCATTGATGCGTGAGCCACCGCTTGTAGAAGGGAGTGAAGACTTTGACAGGCGTTCCATCGTCCTTGCGAACTGTTCCGGGCGCGATGACATAGGGAGTATCAGCCCGCACTAAACGCCGCCCATCTGCCTCCAAAGCCTTTTCCACTTCAGCATCACGTCGGCGACCATATGGCGCAAAATCTTCTGCGATGTGCACCGTGTCGGCTCCGACTAGACGACAGAACTCAACAACAGCTTTTGCTGCTGGACCATCTCGATAGACCAGTGCTTTATCTAGCGAGATGTCAAGAGCGTTGAGTGCACGACACATGAATTCACGTCGGTGACCAGATGTATTCATCAGCACGTCATCCCATACAAACAACGGCACAACTGTTCCTGCTGCTGCCGCAGATTGAAGGGCCTTGTTGTCGGTACGTCGCAAGTCGCGGCGGATCCACCAAATTGCAGTGCTCATTTCGCCCTCCGAAGTAACGGCAATACTGCCAAGCTAAGGAAACCGCCGTACGCGAGCGACCATTGAATACTGATGTGGTCGCCGATCCAGCCAGTGATTGGTCCACCGATTGGCGTTGAACCCAAGAACGCCACCGACTGCAACGCCAACAATCTGCTTCGCATCTCTGGAGATGTCTTCTGCTGACTGATGCCGGTCATTGATGCGACAAGGCCGGTTCCGCCGAAGCCAAGCGGCAATGCAACCAAGCACGCCACCCAGAAGTTCGGTGCGAAGCCAAGCGCAATACATGACAACGCATTAATGGTGACCAACGTGCCGTACCAACGAATGCCCACCACACGAAAACGCGCGGTACCAAGTGCGCCGCCGATACTGCCGATGCTGACAATTGTGAGAAGGATGGGATACCCATTCTCCTGACCCCATTGCACGTCGCTCAACTTCGGAAGTACCACGCTGTAGTTGAAAGCGAACGTACTGACGATGGCAAACACAATGAACGAGTACCGCAGAAATGGATCGCCCCATACAAATGCCATTGCCTCGCGCACAGGCTTGCCCGTACGAGGTGCGGGCGGCGAAGGAATCATTTCGGAACGTCGAAGCGCCAACAACGACCACAGCACTGCCACATAGGACAACGCATTCATTCCAAACAACCACGCAGTACCAAGTGGACCAATGAGAACCGCAGCTAGTGCCGGACCAAAGATGCGAGAGCCAGTCATGACCGTGGTATTCAGAGACATCGCATTCGAAATCTCTGCAGGCTCAACAAGTTCGGTCACCAAGCCGCGTCGCGACGGGTTATCGATGGCATTCGCTACGCCCAACACAAGCGACAATGAATAAATGACTGGAAGCGACACAAAGCCACCGAAGTCTGCAATGGCCAACATGACCGCCTGCAAGAGCAACGCCGACTGGGTCCAGATGGTGACCGTGCGACGATCGTGTCTGTCGGCAAAACCCCCAGCCCATGCCCCCAGCAACAACATGGGCAAGAACTGGAACAACGTGTTCAAGCCAGCATCGGTGGCGCGCTCGTTGATGCGATAGATGAGAATTGATGTTGCAGTGAACTGCAACCATGTACCCACATTGGAGAGCAATAGCCCAATGAAATACACCCGCACATTGCGGTGTTGAAGCGAGCGAAACGGGCTCGCCTTGCCGGCCGTTTCACTCGTGGACATTAATCGTCCAACTTCAAGGCACTAATGAAAACGTCGCCAGGTACTTCTACCCGACCAATTGCTTTCATTTTCTTCTTGCCTTCCTTCTGCTTCTCCAGAAGTTTGCGCTTACGCGTGATGTCTCCGCCGTAACACTTTGCCAACACGTCTTTACGTTTAGCTTTCACTGTTTCGCGCGCGATGACTTTGCCACCAATTGCAGCCTGAATTGGAACATCAAACATTTGACGCGGAATAAGTTCGCGCAACTTTTCACACATGCGGCGTCCGTAGTCGAACGCTTTGTCGCGGTGAACGATAGTGCTGAACGCATCAGCAGCAAGACCATTCAGAAGAATGTCAACCAGCACAAGATTGCTAGGGCGATACCCCTCAAGTTCGTAGTCCAAACTTGCGTACCCCTGTGTACGGCTCTTCATTTGGTCGAAGAAGTCAACGACAACTTCCGCCAATGGGATGAGATAGTGCAACTCCACGCGTTCGGGTGACAGATACTCCAGTTTCACCATTTCACCGCGCCGTGTTTGACACAGATCCATGAGAGCGCCGGTGTAGTCCTTTGGAGTAATGATGCTGACCTTGAAGAACGGCTCTTCGATGTAGTTGATGTTCTGCGTTGGTGGAAGATCGGCAGGGTTTTCCACCACCATTACTTCACCATCGGTCTTTGTCACCCGATACGCAACAGATGGTGCTGTAGCGATAAGTGCCAAGTTGAATTCACGCTCAAGACGTTCTTTCACAATTTCCATGTGAAGAAGACCAAGGAATCCGCAACGGAATCCGAAACCGAGCGCACCCGACGACTCTGGTTCGTAGGTAATTGATGCGTCGTTCAGTTTCAGTTTTTCCAAACTCTCGCGCAAATTCTCGAAGTCGTCACCGTCGATGGGATACAAACCACAGAACACCATTGCCTTCGGGTCGCGATAGCCAGGGAGCGGTTCGGTTGCGCCGCCGTTCACAGTGGTGACAGTTTCACCGCTTCGTGCTTCTGCAACATCTTTAATTCCGGCGATGAGATAACCCACTTCGCCAGGTCCGAGTTCTGGCATTGGTGTGGTTCCGGGGCGACGGGCACCAATTTCAATTGCCTCGTGTGTTGCGCGGGCCTGCATGAACTGCAACTTGCTTCCCGTGTTGAGACGACCATGCATGACGCGAACGCTGGAGACCACGCCGCGATATTGGTCGAACTGCGAGTCGAAGATGAGAGCCTGCAGTGGTGCATTGGCATCGCCCGCTGGCGCAGGGATGCGTTCAATGACGGCATCCAGCAAGTCGGGAACACCTTCGCCAGTTTTTGCAGAGATGCGAAGAATGTCTTCGGCGGGGATACCCAAGATGTTCTCAATCTCTTGCGCGTATCGGTCGGGGTCTGCTGCAGGCAAGTCAATCTTGTTCAGCACCGCAACAATTTCGAGATCGTTCTCTAGTGCCAAGTAACAGTTGGCCAGGGTTTGAGCTTCAATACCCTGCGCAGCGTCCACCACCAACACCACGCCTTCACACGCGGCCAGTGAGCGGCTGACTTCGTACCCAAAGTCCACGTGGCCCGGTGTATCGATGAGGTGAAACGTGTGGCCCTTCCATTCGACGCGAACGTTCTGCGCCTTAATGGTGATGCCACGCTCACGCTCGAGGTCCATGGAGTCGAGGTACTGGGCCTTCATGTCGCGGGCCTCCACCGCCCCCGTCATTTCCAGGATGCGGTCAGAGAGGGTCGACTTGCCATGGTCAATGTGGGCAATGATGGAGAAATTGCGGATTTTTGAGATGTCCATGGGCAGTTTGGAGCCTACCTGTGGCGGTTGGTGACGGGGGCATACGCCGATAGCCTTGAAACTCGTGGCAAACATCAAGAGCCAAAAGAAGCGCATTCTTACCAACGCAAAAGCAGCCGATCGCAACAAGGCTGTCAAGAGCGAACTGAAGACCCGTGTACGCAATGCTGTCGCAGCTGCCGGTACCCCCGAAGCTGACGAAAACGCACGTGCCGCCGTGAAGCGCATCGACAAGGCCGCCTCGAAGGGCATCATTCACCCGAATGCAGCAGCCCGTCGCAAGAGCCGCTTGATGAAGCGTCTCAACGCCGCCAAGTAATTCTCGGCTACCTGTTCGCGTCGTTCCGACGCATTTCTACTTCTTCTAGCGCTTGCTGGCGCGCGCCCGTGGTGCAGTGGAAACACCACCCAAGCGGGCAAGACGAGCCACAAGAACTTCCATGACGAGTTCTGGTTCCCAATCTTTTCCACCACGTAAGTCGAGATCTGCCGTGGCGATGAGAGAGATGGCGCGAGAAATTCCGGCGCTTCCCAATCGTTGATACTGCTCAAGCACTTTCTTCGCAGTGAACTCTTTGCCGCCAAGAATTTCCACGGCGTCTGCAGCAGTGCGCACTCCCCGTCCGTCAATCTTCATCATTTGTGCGTAGCGATTTGCCAAGAGCGCAAGAATTTGCATGGGATGAGAATCGGCGAGCATGCGATGAAGCATGACTAATGCGGTGTTTGCGTCGCCTTTATCGATGGCATCGGTGAGGTCCCACGGTGCAATGCTTCCCGCTTCACCCAAGAAAATTTCAATGTCGGAACGCGAAAGTTTCGCACCTTCGCCGTATGTAGAGACAAGAGTGGCAATGAGGCCGGCAACACGGGCTTGGTCTCCGCCGAACCAGCTAGAGATGAGACGGGCAGCATCGGCCGAATAGGTAAAGCCAGCCTCTACCAGTTTTGATTCCACCCACTTAATGCGCTCGCCTTGGTTGCTAATGACAACGGCGCCAATTGTTTCGGCTTTCACGCGTTTGAGTGCATCGTTAATGGACTTCAGCACTTTGCCTGTAGAAGTAATGACAAGGTCTGTCTCTTCGATACACGCATCGATAGCTGCCACGAAGTTGTCGACATGTTCAGTAGGCAGATCTTGCAGATGTCGCACTAACACCACTTTGCGTTCTAAGAACAATGACATGGTGGTTAACGCATCGATAACTGGCGCGATGGAGAACATAGATTCGGAACAATCAAAGTCGTCCACCATCATTGAACGGTCGTGGTCACCGACTAATCGATCGACGAGCGACGTAAGTTCAAGACTGATGAGAGTCTCGTCGCCAGAAATGAGGTACGTTGCCACGCCTCTACCCTGCCACAGAGGTGAGCCGACGGACCCGATTCCACCGAGCTGCTACCCACACGACCACCACCATCCACAGCGCCACATTTAGTGCGCCATCGGGCGACAGCACAGACGCCACGCGTGCCACCGTGTCCACCCACCCAACCAAGAGCGACAAACCCCACGACACTGGTCCTTTCACCGCGGGAACAGCCGAAGCCAGCAATGACAGTGGCAACCCCACGGTCATGACTGCGCCTGCCACCGGCAAGGCCAGCGGATTCGCCACCAGCGAGACGGCGGGTACAGACCCGAAGACCGCAAGTGAAACAGGCATCGTTCCCATTTGAGCGGCGAGTGTGGATGCCAATACGCCGCGACCACCCACCATGCGCCCCAATGGAGCCGATAGCCAGGCAAGACCTGCTGTTGCGCCCACCGAGAGCGCAAAACCGATGCTCCACGCAAGCATTGGGTCGATCAGTAACAAACAGACAACGGACAACGACAACACTGTTCGAGCATTCATGGGGCTGCGGCGCAACGAGTTGGTTGCCACTGCCGCCGCCATCCACCCTGCACGCAAGACAGATGGCTCTCCGCGCGTCAACACCACAAACCAACCGATGATGCACAACGTGATGACCCAACGCATGCGTGGAGACCGTCTTTTCAACACAGGTGATGCAAGCGCTAGTAGATACGCGACGTTCTGACCCGATGCGGCACACAGGTGAGACAATCCACTATTACGAAACCGTTGCACCATGTCACGTGGTTGTAGTCGGTCATCACCCACGACCAATCCCATAAAGAGTGACTGCGTGTCATGACTCATCGGTGCCACACCATCATTCATTGAATTGCGCATGCGATTTGCTGCACGCAACACTGCATTGCCTTCTCCGAAACTTTCAGAGACAAAATCCACGGACAGCCGACCAACAATGTGTCGCACCCGATCTGCTCGAACAAAGTTTCCCTGAAGTGGCGAGCAGGTGCCACGAAGAACGACAGACTCGCCAGCCGAACGTTGCGCTAAGCGCCGGCCCGCCGTGCCATACGACTGCGCGATATATCTGCGACCATCTAGTTCAAGTACTGCACGTATCCCAGAAAATTGTGGCTGAGGGTCGGTGCGCAACACGGCCACACCGGCGCACTCGGCTGTGGCGCGTGCAATAGGAACATTCCACGCAGACGCACCACCTGCAATTCCTGCGAGTGCACATGCACCCGCTAGCAAAAAGACGTGTACTCGACACAACAGAGCGAACACCAGAACAAGTACGGCTAACAACCGCAGACGCGCAAGAGAGGGAAACGACTCCCCCATTAACGAGCAGAGCCATACACAACAGGCAAGTACTGCAGCCCGAGATGACGAGAAAGCGAAGTGCCCCTTTTGACTGTTGCGTGCAACGTACGATGAAGAAGTGAGTTCTCGCGCGCCTTCGTCGTCGTCGCGCTTTGTTGTTCCTGGTGGAGTAGCTGCCACTCGACGTTCTATTCGCCGCACAGGTGGCCTCATGGCGCTTGGCGTCGCCGCCACATTCTGGTTGGGCGGAATCATTGTCTCGTGGGTATTGCCCGGCCCCGTTGGCGGTGCGGCATCGTTTGTGGGCCTTGTACTTGCAGTTCCTGCATTGCCAATCTTCGGAGTGCCCTCATCTGGTGGGTCTGCACGCATTTTGCTCGCTGTTCTCGTGAGCGCTGTGGTGTGGTGGTTTGTTGGCCAGGTATCAGCGGCTCGCGTTGCGCAACGACCCGTGGTGGGGCGTCGCGAATGGTTCGGCGCATTTGTCTCACTCGCGATGGGAATTTGGATAGGCGCCCTTGGTGGACTCGCTCTCGGTGCCATTGCGCTCGGCGCACTCTAAGACACACTGATTTCGTTTCGCATTCCCGACAACTTTGCGGGACCAATACCGGGAACATTCAAAAGGTCTTCCACTTTTGAGAACGGACCTTTGCTTGTGCGATACGCAACGATGGCGCGTGCGGTTGCAGGTCCAACACCAGTGAGCGATTCCAATTCAGCACTCGTCGCTGTATTGATGTTCACCGTGCGTGAAGTGGGCGACGAACCGCTTGGGACACTCGGTGCCGTGGTCCTGGGTGTTGGCCGAAGGCGGGGCGCAACGGTGACTCGCGGACGAGACATTGAACGACGCGGAATGAAGACTTGTTCAGCGTCAACGATTGTTTGCGCCAGGTTGATTCCTTCAAGATCTGCTGAAGCCAGCGAACCACCCGCAGCCTTCAGCGCATCTATGACGCGCGATGTTCCAGGAATTTCATACACGCCAGGACGTTGCACCGCACCGGCAACATGCACACGCACGGTGGACGACGGCGACCGGTCTGTCGCACTACTTGTGGTGACAACCGGAAGCACAGCCTCGACAGGTGTGGGAGATGGTGACAACACGAACCACCCAACGCCAACCACGAAAGCGGCGGTTCCGACACCAGCAACTATTCGCCGAATGCCAACAAAAGCGATCCATTGCAGAACCAACTCGCGAATCTTCTGAACATCTCCTGACAACACATCGCCATGTGCACGCACGACCGCGCACAGAGGAAGCAACTAGAACAGTCGTGCGGTGAGTTGTTTGCGATACTTCGCAGTGCGTGGGTCGTCGGGGCCCATGGATTCAAGAATGTCCAAGAACTCTTGGCGTGCCACTTCGTCCGTTTTCACTCTTTCGAGTAGTGCAACTAGCTCATCATCGAAATTATCGACAGGGTTCATGGAGAGTCGCGCTTGCGCCGCAATCTTGCGCACACGTTCGGTCTCGGGGAGTCGCGCCAGCAATGTCAGCGCCTCATCGGCATTTCCGACGCGTACCAAATGTTCTGCGAGTGAACACACAGCATCTTCATTGCCAGGAGCAAGTGCGACCGCGTCACGCAGGGACTCTTCGGTGCCCTGTTGCAGAAGATCACGAACACGCAGTTGTGTGGGATCGGGCAATAGCGACGCCACCATTTTTTCAATGGCGTGCTCTGGCTGACCACCCACAAAACCGTCGACCGGCTGACCGTCTTTGTAAATGATGACGGTAGGGATGGATTTGATACCGAATGCCTGCATGAGGCCTGGATTTGCATCGGCGTCGATCTTTGCCAGAACTACTTGACCTTGCGTTGCATCGGTGGCTTTCTCCAAAATGGGTGTGAGCGTTTTGCACGGACCACACCATTCCGCCCAGAAATCCACAATGACGGGAGTAGTGAGCGACCGCTCAACGACATCGACTTGAAAAGAAGCATCGGTGACAGTGAGGGCCATACGGGCACGATACAGGTAGTTTTTGTGTCGTGACTCTTCCCAATGGCATCAGCGAGAACGTAGAGAGTTGGCTTGTGGCCAACATTCCCGGAGCAGTTGCGCCGTTTCGGTACACACAAATTGCAGGTGGGCACTCGAACCTCACTTTCAAGGTAGACGATGCCGCCGGACATTCATATGTACTCCGTCGACCACCGCTTGGCCATCGTTTAGCAAGTGCACACGACATGGGTCGCGAACATCGCATTATTGCGGGTCTTGCTCATTCTGCAGTTCCCGTTGCACCCGCGCTTGGTTTGTGCACAGATGAAAATGTGAATGAATTGCCGTTCTATGTAATGGCGTTTGTAGATGGACATGTTGTTCGCGAAAAGGCAGTTGCGGAATCACTTCTGGGAGAGAGCGGTTGCCGACGCGCAAGTGAATCCATTGTGGACACCATGGCCGCAATTCACGGAGTTGATCTTGTTGCGGCTGGCCTAAACGACCTAGGTAAGCACGAGGGATACATTGCTCGCCAGTTGAAGCGTTGGCACGGAAACATTCTGGAACAGCGCACGCGCGATCTTCCCCTCGTCGACAGCGTGTACGAAGAACTGATGAAGCGCATCCCGGAACAAGGTGCCGCAACATTGGTGCACGGTGATTACCGCCTCGACAACTGCATGGTGGATGCACAGGGAAACGTCATTGCAGTTCTCGACTGGGAAATCTGCACATTGGGAGATCCCATGGCAGACCTGGGATTACTCATGGTGTACTGGACAGGCCCCACCGATGACGCCAGTGCTTGGTCGAACCCCGTGAACACTGCCGCCGGGTTCATGAACAGAGCAGAGCTGGCTGAGCGTTATGCGCGTGTGTCGGGACGAGACATTTCGCATCTCAGCTTCTACGAAGCATTCGCGTTCTGGAAGTTGGCCTGCATTATTGAAGGCGTGTACGCGCGATATTTGGGTGGTGCTCTTGGGCAGAAAGACCCAGCCGAACTTGAACCCTTCCGACTGCAAGTAGAAGGCGCTTCACAACGCGCCGCAAGCATTCTCGAGAAACTTTCATGAACGCTGCGGGCGGTCTCCCCTTCACCGTCGAGGGTCAACTTCCCACGCTCACGTCTCCCGTTCTTGTTGTTCAGTTCAGTGGCTGGATAGATGCAAGCGGTGCTGCGGCATCAGCCATGGAGCTTCTGGTTTCGGAATCGCAGTCCACTCGCCTCATCACATTCGATGCAGACACTTTTATTGATTATCGAGCACGTCGACCTGTGATGGAACTTCGCGACGGCGTCAACACGAACATCGATTTTTCACTTCCCGAAATTCGTGTGGGTGTCGATGCCAATGGTCGAGACGTGTTGTTACTCACGGGCCCCGAACCAGACATGGCCTGGAACTTCTTTGCAAAAACTGTTGGCGAACTTGCCCAACAATTGAATGTGACCAAAATGGTGGGCCTCGGTGCGTACCCATTTGGCGCGCCACACACCCGACCTGTGGGCATTACCGCTACCTCTGCTGACCCTGCAATCATCACGCGACTAGATCTTTCTAAGAGCACACTTGATGCGCCTGCTGGTGTGCAATCACTTCTTGAACACACTCTGTTCCAGCGAAACATTCAAGCGGTCAGTTTGTGGGCGCAAGTTCCCCACTATGTGGCATCAATGGCGTATCCACTGGCCAGCGCAGCTCTGTTGCAAGCAGTGTGTGCAGACACTGGTCTTTCGTTTGATTCATCTCGATTCCGGCGCGAATCTGCTGTGCAGCGTGAACGCCTCGACCAGTTGGTTGCCAACAATGCAGAACACGCCAGCATGTTGGGTCAATTGGAAGCCGCATACGACGACGTGCACGGTGCCCCAATAGAAGACGACGAAGCCGACATCCCTACAGTGGATGAATTAGCAGCCGAAGTCGAGCAATTCTTGCGCGACCAACAACCCGGAGGATGACATGAAGGTAGACGGAGGACTCGGTTCCGATCTCACAAAAGTTCCACAGGCAGCAAAAGAACTTGAAGCGGCCGGTTATGCCGGTGCGTGGACTGCAGAAACTGCGCACGACCCGTTCTTCCCTCTCCTCTTGGGCGCAGAACACACCTCCACCCTTGAAGTCGGAACGTCAATTGCTGTTGCATTTGCGCGCAACCCAATGACGTTGGCAAACATCGGTTGGGACCTACAGGCGTACTCACAGGGTCGCTTCATGTTGGGCTTGGGTAGCCAAATCAAGCCACACATCACAAAGCGCTTCTCAATGGAGTGGAGCCACCCCGCAGCACGTATGCGCGAAATGATTCTTGCCATGCGCGCAATTTGGGACTGCTGGCAGAACGGAACTCAATTGAACTTCCGTGGTGATTTCTATACACACACATTGATGACACCGTTCTTCACACCCGATGCAAAAGAGCTCTCCCCTTTCGGTCCACCAAAGATTTATTTGGCTGGTGTTGGCGAATTAATGACTGAAGTTGCTGGCGAAGTGTGTGACGGTTTCTTGTGCCACGGTTTCACCACCGAGAAGTACCTGCGTGAAGTCACCATTCCCGCCCTTGCACGCGGTCGTGCAAAAGCCGGCAAAACAATGGATGGCTTCGAGATAGTTGGGCCGTCGTTTGTTGTGACCGGAACCACCGAAGAACAGATGAATGCAGCAGCAACCGGCACGCGCCAGCAAATTGCGTTCTACGGATCAACTCCTGCGTACCGCGGCGTACTGGAAGCCCACGGCTGGGGCGGTTTGCAAGACGAACTGAACACATTGTCGAAGGGCGGCAAGTGGCAGGAGATGGGCAATCTCATCACCGATGAAATCTTGAACACCTTCGCCGTTGTTGGCGAACCAAGCACAGTGGCACCAGAGTTGAGTCGTCGATACAGCGACGTTATTAGCCGCATCAGTTTCTACGCGCCGTACAAGGCAGACCCTGAAACCTGGATGCCTGTCATTGACGCGCTGAAGAAGGCGTAACGAATTAGTTAAAGTTGGGGCGAGCGCGAAGCGAGCGCTTCAGCTCTGCCATACCCGACGTTGTCGCCAACGTCTCGACGGCATCCCATAGTTTCAATGCTTCATCTCCACGCGGAATCGCAGAGATGACGGGACCAAAGAACGAGCCTTCAGTTGTTGCACCCGGACGGAACGTGAGAATTGGCGTGCCCACGTCTTTGCCGGTGCGCTCTAACGCCAATTCGGTTTCTGTACGAATAAGAGCGTCAAAAGAATCGTCATTGACCGACTGAGCCCACTCACGAGGAAGGCCGGCTGCTTCTAAGAGCCCGCCAATGTGACCCACAGTGTCGGCCACAAACAACGCACGTTCTTCGCGATTGTGCAGGCTTGTTCCCAACGCCGTATACACCGTTCCCACTGCTTCATTGCCCTGTTCGGCACGCGCACGAGCAGCAACGCGGAGTCCGCTTGTGCCGGCAGCATGAACTTCCTTATAGCCCTCTGGCATTTTGGAATAGTCCATCTTGTCTTCGTTGAGAAACTTCAGAGAGATGAACTTCCACTGCACGTCGTACGAACGCAGTTGCTGAACTTCAGACACCCACCGCGACGTGATCCACGCCCACGGACACACCGGATCGAAGAAGAAGTCGAGGTCGGACATGATTATGTGCGGGCGACTTCGCGCTCTTCGAAGGTTTCAATGAGGTCGCCAGGCTTCAAGTCTTGGAAGTCGGACAAGCCGATACCGCACTCGAAACCTTCGCGCACTTCACGGACATCGTCCTTGAAGCGACGAAGCGACTGGATAGAGCCCTTCCAAATGATGGTTCCGTCGCGAAGGAAGCGCACCTTTGTTCCACGAGTGATGACACCTGTGCGAATGAAACAACCCGCAATGGCACCAATCTTTGGAACACGGAAGATTTCGCGTACTTCTGCTTCGCCTGTGACCACTTCTTCGAACTCTGGTGCAAGCAAACCAAGCATTGCTCGTTCCATATCTTCAAGAAGCTTGTAGATGATTTCGTAAGTACGAATCTCTACCTTTTCAGCTTCTGCCAAGTCGCGAGACTTGCGATCGGGACGAACATTGAAACCGATGAGTGTTGCGTTTGTCGCAGCGGCCAATGTGATGTCGTTTTCGGTAATACCGCCAACGCCGCGGTGCACGAATGCAACCTTCACTTCGTCGCGCTCGAGTTTGCGCAAGCTCTCGGTAACAGCTTCCAACGAGCCTT
The DNA here is from genome assembly GCA_903904615.1 of uncultured Acidimicrobiaceae bacterium. Lineage (GTDB taxonomy): Bacteria > Actinomycetota > Acidimicrobiia > Acidimicrobiales > Ilumatobacteraceae > UBA2093. Next base: position 12,584 of record CAIVDG010000242.1, read on the forward strand.
GAACGTCGGCCTTGATCACCAAGTTCAATGTGGCCACTTCGCCAGCCTGAATTTGACTGAAGATGTCTTCCAACTTCACGCCGCTTTGTACGCGTGCGTCTCCACGTTGGTTCAACACGCGACGTGTTTGACCGCGAGAGTCACCCACAAGTCGTGCGGTCTTTTCGTCTGGAGCGGCGCGGAATTCATCGCCAGCCTGCGGAACGCTAGACAAACCGAGCACCTGTACTGGCGTGGACGGACCGGCTTCTTTCACCTGTTCGCCACGTTCGTTAATGAGCGCACGCACCTTGCCCCACGCAGCACCAGCAACAATTGGGTCGCCCACCTTGAGGGTTCCCTTGTCGACAAGCACGGTTGCGACAGGGCCGCGACCAATGTCGAGGTTTGCTTCGAGAACAACACCCTTCGCGCGACCTTGTGGGTTTGCGGTGAGTTCTTCCAATTCAGCAACAACATTCAACTGTTCGAGAAGATCGTCGATGCCCAAGTTCTGCTGTGCAGACATTTCAACAACGATGGTGTCGCCACCCCATGCTTCGGGAACAAGTTCATATTCCGCCAACTGCGTGAGAACACGCTGTGGGTCGGCATTTTCCTTGTCGATCTTGTTCACAGCCACAACGACGGGAACATCGGCTGCTTTCGCATGGTTCAATGCTTCGATTGTCTGAGGCATGACACCGTCATCGGCAGCAACCACAAGAACAACAATGTCGGTGACTTGTGCACCGCGCATACGCATCTTGGAGAACGCAGCGTGACCTGGTGTGTCGATGAATGTGATCTTCTTGCCGTCTTTTTCCACCTGGTATGCACCAATGTGCTGAGTGATACCGCCAGCTTCACCAGCAACAACATTTGCTGAACGAATTCGGTCGAGCAATGTTGTCTTACCGTGGTCAACGTGACCCATCACCGTAATAACGGCCGGACGCGACTGCTGAAGAGTTTCATCGTCATCGTCTGAGTCGTCGAAGAGTGCCTGGAGTTCGGTTTCTTGTTGCTGGCCTGGATCGACCAACAGAATTTCTGCGCCCACTTCAAGAGCGAACAACTCCATTTGGTCGTCACTGAGACTCATGGTTGCAGTGATCATTTCGCCATGCTCGAGCATGTAACGAACAATGTCTGCAGCGGTTCGGTTCAGTTTTGGAGCAAACTCCTGTGCTGACCAACCACGCTCAATAATGATTGTTCCCTCGGGAACTGGCGCATTGCTATTCGAGTACTGAGTGAACTGCGGCTGCAATTCATCGAACTCGCGCCGACGACGTGCACGTGACTTCTTGCGAGGTGCGCGTCGCTGACCATTTCGAGGGCCACCAGGACCACCAGGCCCACCGCCGGGGCGAGGACCGCCACCAGGGCCGCCTGCGCCAGGTGCACCAGCACCAGGGCCGCCAGGACGTGGACCGAATCCGGGGCGAGCGCCACCTGGACCACCAGGACGTGGACCGCCTGGACCGCCGGGGCGAGGACCACCAGGGCCACCCGTACGAGGGCCGCCAGGGCCACCGGGACGAGGACCACCAGGGCCAGGACGGGTGCCTGGACCTGGACGGGAACCTGGACCTGGACGGAAACCAGATGGGCCACTCGGGCGTGCACCAGGAGCCACGCGCTGACCAGGAGGTGGCGGAATGGGTCGACCGGAGGGAGACATGGGACCAGGTGGTGGCGGAATAGGTGGACGACCACCAGGACGTGCGCCTGGTGGCATTCCGGGAGGCGTACCGCCGGGGCGACCTTGCGGAGGTGCAGGTCGCGGAGTTGGCTGCTGGTTGATGGGAGGACGAGGTGTTCCCGTGGTGGGGCTTGGGCGCCCACTTGAGATAACGCGACCTTCGCTCGATGCAGCCGGACGAGGCGCTTCGGGAGCTTTTGGTGCTTCAACGGGTGCAGGCGCTTCTACTGGAGCAGGAGGTGCGACTACTTCAACAACAGGCGCAGCAGGTGTTTCCACCACTACTTCTGGAGTTGGTTCAACGACAACTGCATCGTCTTTCTTTGCAGCAGCCTTCTTCGCGACAGCTTTCTTGGCTGGTGCCTTCTTCGCTGGAGTGTCGTCGCCATCTGCGCTTGGTACATCGGCAGGCTTTGCAGCAGCTTTCTTCGCTGGTGCCTTCTTTGCCGCTGCTTTCTTCGCAGGCTTTTCTTCTTCTGGCTGGACGTCACGCTTTAGGCCGTCGCGTTCGGCCTTACGGCGAACACGGTCGGCTTGAGCATCTTCCATTGTCGACGAGATCGCCTTGACGGGAACACCCATCGAGACGGACAAATCGAGAGCCTCTTTGTTTGAGAGGCCCAACTCTTTTGCGAGTTCGGAAACGCGAATTTTCTTTGCTGCCAAGGGTTAGGCCTCCGTGGTATCGGACTCGTTGGATGGCGCGTCTGCCCATTCCTTTTGGGTGACGACAGAACCATCTGCTGCATGGAACTGCAACTCGCCGGTTTCATCATTGGTACGCCATTCACCTTCGGCGTATTCGGTTCCACGTGGTGCACGTGGTTCAAAAATTCCTTGCGCTTCGTTTGCTGCTTGCGTCTCTGACTTGATGTCGATACGAACACCAGTGAGGCGTGCAGCAAGACGAGCGTTCTGACCTTCCTTACCAATTGCCAATGACAACTGGAAGTCGGGAACGATGACGTCTGCTTGTGTTCCGTCTTCGCTGAGGCGAACTTCGGTGACCTTTGCAGGAGACAATGCCTTCGACACGAAGTCGTGCATGTCTTCGGAGTACGACACGATGTCGATCTTTTCTCCGCGAAGCTCATTCACCACCATGCGAACGCGACCACCGCGTGCACCAACACATGCACCAACGGGGTCAACATTGACGTCGTTTGAGGCAACTGCGATCTTGGTGCGGTGACCTGGTTCACGAGCACATGACTTGATTTCTACGATGCCGTCGGCAATTTCGGGAACTTCAAGTTCGAACAAACGCTTGATAAGGCCTGGGTGCGTACGGCTGACCACAATCTGTGGACCCTTTGCTGTTTTGCGCACTTCAACGATGTATGCCTTCACGCGATCGCCTGTAACGGGGCGCTCGTACGGAACCTGCTCGGCTTGTGGCAACAGTGCTTCCACTTTTCCAAGGTCGAGCAATGCGTAGCGGCCATCTGACTGCTGGATGATTCCGGTGACCAAGTCGCCTTCGCGGTTTGCGTATTCCTCAAACTTGCGATCGCGCTCTACTTCGCGGATGCGTTGGCTCATGACCTGCTTGAACGTTGCGGCCGCGATACGACCAAGTTCGTTCTTGCTTGGCGTGTCGTCGCGCTCGTTGACCCAGTTGCCGTCGTCGTCTACGTCGTACGCAGTGAACTTCATGTCGAGGTTCTCTGGGTTGACTTCGACGATGACTTCGTCGGCGGCGCCTGGGCGCTTCTTATATGCAGTCGCAAGTGCTTCTACAAGAACTTGCAACAGTGAATCCACGCTGATGCCGTGATGATCGGCGAGCATGCGTACTGCTTCGGACATATCGAGGTTGCTCATTGTGCGTTGGCCTCCTGTTGATGTGTGGACGTGTTCTTCTGAGAAGCACGCTTGTCGCGCGCTTCCTTCGAATTCGGCTTCGGTTGGGTTTCCCAAACGAAAACGGTCTTTGCCTTGTCGACAAGCGACAAAGGAACTTCAATGGTTTCTCCTGAGTCGGAGAGACGAACTGATGCGGTGCTGTCTGTGGCGCCAACCAAAAGCCCAGCGACACGACGGCGACCGTTGAGATCTGTTGACAAGCGAATGGACACCTCTTTGCCCACTTCACGAGCGAAGTGGTACGGGGTGCGAAGAGTGCGTTCGAGTCCGGGGCTAGTGACTTCAAGGGTGAAGCGACCAGGAACAGCATTTTCGTTGTGATCGAGTTCGCGACCAAGAAGGCGCGTGATTAACGAGATTTGGTCGATGTCGACGCCTGCTGGACCACCTGCAGGGGTGTCGACCGTGATGCGAAGAATGCCACCAGCAAACTCAAGGTCGTATAACTCAAGGGAAAGATCGGCAAGGATGGGAGCCACCATGGAGGTGACCGTGTCGACGACATTGCTGGACATATGGCTCACCTCCCGCCAAAACTGGCTCTAACAGAACAAAAGGCACGGGGGTCACCCGTGCCTCCGGTTCACCGAACTTCAAAGGACGGCTCCAATGATAGCCGTCAGAACTAAGGTTTCGCTCCGATGCTTCGTCTCTCCCACCTCTTCGTTCGTACCCTTCGCGATGACCCCTCCGACGCTGAGGTTCCCTCCCATCGTCTCCTTGTCCGTGCGGGCTACATCCGCCGTGCCGCCCCAGGCGGGTACACCTGGCTTCCACTCGGATGGCGAGTGTTGCGCAAGGTGGAAAACATTGTTCGCGAAGAGATGGACGCCATCGGAGCACAAGAAGTTCACTTCCCTGCCCTGCTCCCTAGAGACGTCTACGAAACCACAGGACGCTGGTCCGAATACGGAGACAACCTCTTTCGCCTAGTGGACCGCAAAGGCGCCGATTACTTACTTGGGCCGACGCACGAAGAGATGTTCACGCTTCTGGTGAAAGACCTGTACTCCAGCTACAAGGACCTCCCCGTATCGCTGTACCAAATTCAAACGAAGTATCGCGACGAAGCGCGACCCCGCGCAGGTCTATTGCGCGGACGCGAGTTCTTAATGAAAGACAGCTACTCGTTCGACATTGACGAAGCCGGTCTTGCGAAGAGTTACAACGATCACCGCGATGCATACGAGCGCATCTTCACCCGACTCGGTTTGCCGTACGTCATTGTGAAAGCAATGAGCGGCGCTATGGGCGGCTCTATGAGCGAAGAGTTCTTAGCACCCATTGAAGTTGGTGAAGACACATTTGTTCGTTGCACATCGTGTGACTACGCAGCAAACACGGAAGCTGTCACCACAGGTGCACTCGCAGCAGATTCATCTGAACACCCCGCAACGTCAACGGTGTCTACACCAAACTGTCCCACCATTGCATCACTCGTTGAGTATCTGAATACCAATGTTCCGCGTACCGATCGCACATGGAGCGCATCAGACACACTGAAGAACGTGGTGCTCACACTTCGCAACCCCGATGGCACGACATCGCCTCTCGTTGTTGGCGTGCCCGGAGACCGCGAAGTGGACATTAAGCGCATTGAAGCACAAGTATCACCAGCCGAAGTTGAACCAATGGACGACGCAACGTTCGCAAAGCACCCTGGCCTTGTGCGCGGATACATCGGACCACAGGTCCTTGGCGCAGAGAGCACCACAGGAATTCGCTACATGCTCGACCCATCTGTTGTTCCTGGCAGTGCATGGGTTACTGGCGCCAACCAAAAAGATACGCACGTTCTTCACTTGGTGAACGGGCGCGACTTCACTGCTGACGGAACCATTGAAGCTGTTGAAGTTGCCGCTGGAGACCCGTGCCCGAACTGTGGCAAGTCTTTAGAAATTGCACGTGGAATTGAGATTGGACACGTGTTCCAGTTAGGTCGCAAGTACGCCGACAAACTTGGTCTTACTGTGCTTGATCAGAATGGCAAGCAAGTTGTTGTCACCATGGGTTCGTACGGAGTCGGCGTGTCGCGCGCCGTTGCCTCTATCGCCGAAGCTTTCCACGATGACATTGGCCTGAAGTGGCCACGCGCCATCTCGCCTGTAGACGTTCACATTGTTGTCACCGGCAAGAATGGCGACGACATCACAGTTGCTGGTGAGCAATTGGCGAAAGATCTTGAAGCTCAGGGGCTCGACGTCATTCTGGACGACCGCAACGGCGTATCGCCTGGCGTGAAGTTCAAAGACGCTGAACTGATGGGCATCCCCACCATCGTTGTTGTGGGTAAATCACTGGCAGACGGAAACGTTGAAGTGCGTGATCGTCATGCCGGAACAAACGAGGCAATTCCTGTTGCATCTGCAGTGCAACATGTTGTCTCATTGGTGCGGAGCTAGCCCATGACACCTCGGCGCATCGTTGGTGTCGAGAAGAACTACGACTGGGGTGACGAGATCACCATTCGCCACCATCTCGGTGCGCCGTCTACTCCTGGTACCAAAGTTGCAGAATTGTGGTTCGGCACGCATCCGCAAGGGTCGTCTCGAGTGGGACCTCAATTGGGAATACCCCTCAGCGATGTCACAGGCGAGATGACCATGCTGGTGAAACTCATTGCCTGCGCGCAACCGCTGTCTCTCCAAACTCATCCCACAAAGGAACAAGCACGCGAGGGTTTTGCTCATGAAGAAGCCGCGGGAATTCCCCGCGATGCACCACACCGCATGTACCGCGATGAATCCGACAAGCCAGAGATGATCGTTGCAATTTCTAAATTCGAAGCTCTCTGTGGTTTTGCATCAATTGATCATTCTGTTGAGTTACTGAAGTCAATGGGTTGGACCACCGAAGCCGACACGTTGTCAGCAGAAGGCATTGCCTCGTACTTGGCATGGTCATTTGGACAAGTCGACATTCCGTCCATGTCACATGCCCCCGAATGGTTGCGCCGTATCGCACATCTCTACCCCACCGACCGTGCACTTCGAATCGCACCGTTGTTGAATCATGTTGTGCTTGAGCCAGGCCAGGCATTGTCGCTTCCCGCTGGCAATTTGCACGCGTATTTGCACGGCTTTGGATTGGAAGTTATGAACTCATCAGACAATGTCATTCGTGCAGGATTCACAACAAAGCACGTAGACGTCAACGAGTTCCTCAGAATTGTAGACACCCACCAGTTATCGAATCCCGTCGTTGAAGTAACGATGGACGGAACATACCCATCTCCCTCCCCCAGTTTCACAGTGGGAAATACTGAGACCATCAATCGACATCCCGACTGTCACCGAGTTGTGTATGGAGAGCTGGGCGATTGGGATCACTCTGGATTCAGTATTCGCCACCCTGAAGTGGTGCTTGTTGAAGCCGGTACGCACGCAGAGTTTTCCAGCGCGTCACTCATTGTGTGCACACAGCACTAGTCCGAAACGGTCTTGCGAATCTCCAAAATTTTTGAGCCTGCGTCATTCGCATCGGCTCCCTTTTCGTCTAACAACTGCGAACGATCTCGCGCTGCTTCACGTTCGGCCAGTTTGGTGTCAGCTCGGGCAATAGCGGCATCGGTTCCGTGTTCGTGGATGAACTCGGCCCACTCAACAAGCGCTTCCACCATTTCGCTCTCAGGAACAACTGCAACGTTGCGGCCCTTCACAAACAAATGACCACGCTTGTTACCCGCGGCGATTCCTAGGTCTGCTTCGCGCGCTTCACCTGGTCCGTTCACCACGCAACCCATGACCGCAATTTGCAACGGAAGTTTCTTGTCTTCAAAAGCTTTCATTGCGCGATTAGCAACGTCGATGACATCGATTTCCGCACGGCCACAACTTGGGCACGCAATGAGGTCAACGTTCTTTCGTTCGCGAAGACCAAGCGCCTCCAACAACTGACGACCCGCCCGTGCTTCTTCCACGGGGTCGGCAGTGAGGCTGTAGCGAATGGTGTCGCCAATGCCTTCTAACAACAACGTAGAAATGCCTGCAGTTGCCTTCACCAAACCTGCGGGTGGCGGACCAGCTTCTGTAACGCCGAGGTGAAGCGGATACTTCACAGCGTCTGCCAACAAGCGATACGCATCAACCATAAGTGGCACGTTGCTGGCTTTCACAGAAATCTTGATGAGATCAAAATCGACTTCATTGAAATATGCAATTTCCTGTAGCGCAGACTCCACCATTGCGGCCGCCGTGAGACCACCGTGCTTTTCATACAACGAAGGGTCGAGCGAACCGCCATTCACTCCGATTCGAATGGGCAAACCACGATCGCGGGCTTCAGATGCCACGGCCTTGATGTGCTCGGGCTTACGAATGTTGCCGGGGTTGAGACGAAGTCCGTGCACGCCGGCTTCCATTGCTGCCAATGCCATCTTGTACTGATGATGAATGTCGGCGATGATGGGAATTGGCGAGCGCGGAACAATTTGCGCAAGCCCTTCTGCTGCCTCTTGTTCGTTGCATGTACACCGCACAATGTCGCAACCCGCTGCAGCAAGCGCGTAGATCTGCTGAAGAGTGCCTTCAACGTCTGCAGTTTTGGTGGTGGTCATGGACTGAACAGTGATGGGCGACCCACCACCAACGGGAACCTTGCCTACCGAGATCTGCTGAGTGTGACGACGTTCGTACATTGGTTATCAGTGTGTCACTTTTTCGCCCGGTTCACCCGAGTGGCTGTGTGATGTCCAACCACAGGCCCGTGATGAGAAGCAGCCCCAGAAGCCCCACCACCACAGTGGCCACGGGCACCATCTTGTTGATGTCGGCGTGATATTTCACGCCCTTCCGTGAACGGATGCGTTCGTATGTAGCAATGGCTGCATGTCCACCGTCAAATGGAAGCAACGGAAACATGTTGAAGATGCCCACAAAGACATTCACGCTGGCCAGGAGCAGCAAGATGCCCTTCAGGCCATCTGACTCGCCGATGGTGCCACCCACTTGGCTGACACCCACAACAGTGGTGGGGCGAGTCTCAAGCGACTCATCTTCACCTGTGAGATGACGAATGGAGTTCATGGGATTCATTGCAGTGACCACTCCGCGAACAGAACCAGCAACCGTGTCTCCGATATCGGCAACTGCGCGTCCTGCCGCCGCTATGGGATTGAGCTGTTTCCATCCCCAATCGTCAGCCCACACACCGAGATATGCGCGGTCGGCTTCTGCCGGATGTTGACCCAACGTGATTCTGGCCGTTTCAATTGGCTGTTCATCGCGCTGGTACGTGACAACCACTTCATCGCCGGGTGCATGTGACGTGATGGCGACGACGACACTGTCGTAGTCAGTCACTTTCTGATCATCGATAGCCAAAACTTTGTCGCCAATACGCAAACCTGCAATTGCTGCTGGCCCCACTTCAGTATCGAGGCCACGAATTGATGCGGTTCCCGTGGGCTGTTCTCGACCTGCGGTTGCGTACACACCAAAGAAGAGAACAAACGCAATGATCATGTGCATCAGCGAACCAGCCGTGATGACCAACATTCGTTTCGGATACGACTGCGAGCGATATGCGCGCGGTTCATCTTCGGGTTCAACCTCGTCGATGTTGTTCATTCCGACAATTCGAACAAAAGCACCAAGTGGAAGTGCGCGCACTCCGTACTCCACTTCACCTTTTGTACGACTCCACACGCGCGGACCAAAGCCCATAAAGAATTGTGTTGCCTTCATGCCGGTCCAGCGGGCCGTGGAGAAATGTCCGACTTCGTGAAGAAATACAGAGACAAGCAATCCAACAACGAAAACGAAAGTCCAGATGTTGGAGAACGCCAACCACACCAGTAGCCCCAGCATGACGAGCCCGGTTAATGCACCAGAACGCGTCGCTTGTGGATCTTCCGTTTCTTCAACGGCTCCACCGGCAGCCATTTCTGCTCGGAAGCGATGATAAAAGTTGCTCATCGTGATAGTTCCTCCTGGGCCAATGCACGCCCTTCACTGTCGGCAGCCAACACATCGTCAACTGACGTTGGTGTAGTGGCGATAAATGTGTTCAACACGTTTTCGAGATACTGCGCGATAGCAGACCACTTCATGCGACCTGCAAGAAACGCTTCGACGATGACTTCATTGGCGGCAGAGAGAGCCGCAGGTGCTGTGCCACCGAGACGGCCTGCTGCATACGCAAGGTCGAGGCAGCGAAATGTGTCCCGGTCTGGTGCTTCAAAATCGAGTCGCGACAACGTGTTCCAGTCGATTCGACCAAACGGAGTAGAGATGCGTTGGGGGTAACCCAGTGCGTATCCGATGGGGAGACGCATGTCTGGCATAGACAACTGCGCAATGGTGGAGCCATCGGTGAATTCGACCATTGAGTGCACAACCGATTGTGGATGCACCACAACATCGATGTTGTCGTAGGAGGTCCCGTACAGTTCGTGTGCCTCAATAACTTCAAGACCCTTGTTCATGAGAGTTGATGAGTCGATAGTGATCTTGGGACCCATTTTCCATGTGGGGTGATTCAAGGCTTCGTCAACCGTGACTGACTGCAACGACTCGGCCGAACGACCACGAAAAGGGCCGCCACTTGCGGTGAGGACAAGACGAGCCACTTCCGTGCCCGTGTTATACGACGAACGAAGACACTGATGCAATGCGCAATGCTCGCTGTCGACGGGGACGAGCTGTGCACCCGGAGTTACTCGCAAAGGCTGCACGAGTGGACCCGCTGCAATAAGACTTTCTTTGTTAGCGAGCCCGAGTGTTTTGCCTGCGCGAAGAGTTTCGAGCGTGACTGCCAACCCCGCGAATCCGACAACACCATTGATGACAACATCGGCGACATCGACAACGTCGGACAACGCGCCGGTCACGGTGATTCCGGGCAACGCATCGGCAACTTTGGCGCGACATTTGTCGTCGGCCACTACGACTAGTTCTGGTCGAAGTTTGCGTGCTTGTTCAATAACAACATCTGCCGACGACCCCACTGCAAGGGCGGATACGACGTACTTTTCTGGCTCCGCCAAGACCACATCGATTGTTTGCACACCAATAGACCCTGAAGATCCGGCAATGGCAACACGCTTCTGAGTCACGGCGTCAGTCTGTCAGTGTTATGTGTCAAAGGGGCGTCGTAACGCCTGTGACCTAGACCCAGGGCTGAAGAACCAGCATGAGGTAGTAGGTGGCAGGCAGTGCAAACAAGAAACCGTCGAAGCGATCAAGCACTCCACCATGTCCGGCCACGATGGTGCCGAAGTCTTTTACGTCCAAGTTGCGCTTGAACATTGATTCCACCAAGTCACCAAGAGGTGCCATCACAGCAACAACAAGGCCGAGTGCAATCCACTCACCCATTGAGTTCCATGTGCCGTTCTGCGAACCAAAGATGACGAGCGCGATGATGCTCGCGAGTCCGCCACCAATTGCGCCTTCCACAGTCTTGTTAGGGCTGACCCATTCACGAAGCGGGGTGCGACCAACTGATGCACCAACAAAGAGTGCACCGATGTCGTTTGCGATGACTGCAACAACAACCATGAACAGTGTGTCTGTGCCCACATGCGCACCGACTCCGTTCACTGAGTAACGAAGCATGAGAGCTGCAAATGAACCCATGAGGCCAATCCAGATCATTGCCATTGTGGTGATGGCCACGTTTGGCATTGGACCGCTTTGCACACTTGATGCGCCAAGGAATCCAATAGAAATTGCGAGGAATCCGAATGCAAACACCAGCGGCAATGCTTCGTCACCAATCCAGTACGCAGCAAGTGGTGCGGCCACACATGTAATGAGACCAGCAAATGTTGCAGGGCGATAACCCTTTTCGGTGACCTTGCTGAAGAACTCGACAGCGGCGAGTCCGACAACTGCGAGAACAATGAGCATGACTGCAGCAGGTCGCCACATGATGGCGCCGATGAATGCTGCAAGAAGTATGAGTGCCGTGGTGACAGCAGTTGGCATGTCTCGGCCAATGCCGCCGGTGCGTGGTCCGCGTGGTCCCACTCGACGAACAGGTTGTGGTCGGCCACCGCGAGGAACGCCACCCGTGATGTCACGCGATGGGTCGCGGTCGTAACCACCTGTGATGTCACGCGATGGACGAGGACGATCACCGGTTGGGTCGGTACCGATGGTGAGACGTTCGGGGCGACGTGATGATTCGCTTGGCTCAGAGAATGCACCCCACACATCGTCTTCATCTTCAAGCGCAGGAATTTCACCTGTTGCTGGTTCGGTCCAATGCGGCAGATTGCCTGTGTCGCCACCACCAAAGCTGAGCGCTGGCTCTGCTGTTGGATCGTCAGCGAACTGAACGGTTCCGAAGTCGGAACCAAAGTCAGTGCCGTACGAGTCGTCGTTGGTGTCGTCTTTGCGGCGCCAAATGTCGTCACTCATGTTTCTCCCCTTTCGGGTGTCCTGGGACAACCGTAGTTGCCCAAGTTCCTATACCTCGAGCAGCTCTTGTTCCTTACGGGCAAAAGCTTTATCGATCTGTTCAATATGGTCCTGTGTGAACTTGTCGAGGTCTTTCTCGGCGCGTTCTAGGTCGTCTTTTGAGAACTCAGAGTTTTTCTCTGCGGTTTCCAATTGCTTACGAACATCACGGCGAATATTGCGCACAGCAACACGACCATCTTCGGACATGTTCTTCACAACCTTCACGTATTCCTTACGACGTTCCTCGGTAAGAACAGGAAAGGACAAACGGATGACCACACCGTCGTTTGATGGCTGAAGGCCAAGGTCGCTCTCGCGAATGGACTTTTCAATGGCGGCCATTGCGCCACGGTCGTGCGGTTTCACCACCAATGTGCGCGCTTCGGGAACCTGAAAACCCGCGAGCTGCTGAAGAGGCACCGTTGACCCGTAGTACTCCACGGGAAGCTTCTCTACGAGGGCCGGATTTGCTCGACCAGTTCGCACCGATGAGAACTGCGCCTGGACGTGGGCCACCGCCCGCTCCATCTTGTCGACGGCCTCAAGAAGGGTGTCTTCGATCACCCGACCAGCGTACCTACTGGCTCACCCCTGAGAATGGACTTCACGTTGCCCTGTGCCAGCAGATCGAACACCACGATGGGCAACTTCTTGTCCATACAGAAGGTAATTGCGGTTGCATCCATGACCTTCAGGCCTTTAGTGATGACATCCATGTGGCTGATTTGTTCGTACCGCGTGGCGTTCTTGTCCAACTTCGGGTCGGCGGTGTACACACCGTCGACACCCGAGTGCGTGCCTTTCAAGATGGCTTGCGCCTCTATCTCGGCGGCACGCAAGGCTGCTGCAGTGTCGGTGGTGAAGAACGGGTTGCCGGTTCCGCCAGCAAGAATGACCACGCGACCTTTTTCCATGTGGCGTTCTGCACGGCGACGAATGTACGGCTCGGCCACCTTCGGCATTTCAATTGCAGACATGACGCGCGACTGTTGACCAACACGCTCAAGAGCGTCTTGCAACGCCAATCCGTTCATGACGGTGGCAAGCATTCCCATGAAGTCAGCTTGTGCTTGGTCCATACCTTGGCCAGCACCTTTGAGGCCTCGCCAGAAGTTGCCACCACCAACAACGATTGCAATATCGGTGCCGAGTTCTTCACGCGCTTCGCGAACTTCCGTTGCGACTTGCGTTAGAACATTGTTGTCAAGACCAAAACCGCTGGGTTCTGCAAGTGCCTCACCCGAAAGTTTCAGCACTACTCGCGACCAGCGGGGTCTTGTTGACATATCAGCCGATTTCTACCTGTGCGAAGCGAATGATTTTCGCATCGCCAATGAGTTGCTTGATGGAGACCTTGTCGTCCTTGGCATAGGGCTGCTCGAGGAGACACACGTCTTTGAAGAAACCACCGATGCGGCCATCAACAATTTTTGCAACGGCTTGCTCGGGCTTGCCTTCGTTGCGTGTAATTGTCTCGAGGGTTTCGCGTTCCTTTGCAACAACATCTGCAGGTACTTCATCTTGAGTGAGGTACTTCGGACGGGCAAACGCGATGTGAACAGCAATGTCGTGTGCAAGCTCGGCAGATGCTCCGCTCATTTCAACAATGACACCATTGACTCCGCGACCACCTTGAATGTGCGCATAGGACTCGATGATGCTGCCGGCGGCAGCTTCAAAACGAATGGTTTCGCCAACTTCAATCTTCTCCTTCAGAAGAATCTTGAGGTCGTCAATTTGAGTAGTGCGATCGGCAAGACCGGCTTCGCCCTTTTCAAGAACAGCCGCTGCCAATGCATCGGCTTCAGCCTTGAAGCTGTCGGAAGATGCAACGAAGTCTGTTTCACACTTCAACTTCACAATGGATGCACGTGCGCCGTCGATGATGATGGACACCACTCCTTGCGCGTTGTCGCGATCATCGCGCTTTGCACTTGCGGCAAGGCCCTTTTCACGCAACCACTGCTTGGCTGCTTCGATGTCGCCGCCACTTTCTTCAAGTGCCTTCTTGCAATCCATCATTCCGGCACCAGTTGACTGGCGCAGGCTGGATACGTCCTTAGCTGTGTATGACATGAGAATTACTCCGCTGCGGGGGCTTCAGTGGACTTCTGAGCAGCAAGACGAGCTTCGCGCTCGGCCTGAGCAGCAGCGGCTTGTGCGCGTGCTGCTGATTGCTGTTCAGCAAAAGCTGCTTCTTCTTCTGGAGTGCGAACTGCTGGAGCAGCAGCGGCGGCTGCACCTGCTGGGTTGCGCTTTTGGTTGATGAAGCGACCTTCGATGACGGCCTCTGCGATAACGCGAGTGAGCAAGTCGTTCGCACGAATTGCGTCGTCATTTCCAGGAATTGGGAACTGAATGAGGTCGGGGTCAACGTTTGAGTCAACAACTGCAATGACTGGAATCTTCAGCTTGTTGGCTTCTGTTACCGCAATGTGCTCTTTCATTGTGTCGAGCACAAAGATGGCGTCTGGACGACGGCTGAGGTGAGCCATACCCGACAGGTTCTTCTGAAGTTTTTCAAGCTCACGAGTAAGAAGAAGAGCTTCCTTCTTTGGCATGGCGTCGAATTCACCCGATGCCTTCATGCGCTCGTATTCCTGCATTTTGCCAACGCGCTTTGAAATGGTTTCAAAGTTGGTGAGCATGCCACCGAGCCAACGCTCGTTCACGTAGTGCATGCCACACTTTTCTGCGTAGCTACGAATGGGGTCTTGTGCCTGCTTCTTAGTGCCGACGAACAAGATGGTGCCGCCATTGGCGACAAGGTCACGCACGAATGCGTAAGCAACTTCCACACGCTCGATTGTTTGATCGAGGTTGATGATGTGGATTCCGTTGCGCTCTCCAAAGATGAACTGCTTCATCTTTGGGTTCCAACGACGGGTCTGGTGTCCGAAGTGAACTCCAGCCTCGAGCATTTGTCGCATAGAGACGACAGCCATGATTTTTCTCCTTCTGCGGTTGTCCACACACCGGTCCGACGCCGAAGCGACCGCAGGTGGCCGGTGTGCATGATGTGTTGTGGCCACACGAAGCGAAGTGCTTCGAAGGGCCTCGGAAACTCTATCGGGAGAAGGGTTCTGGCCCCACAATTGCCGTCCCCACTCCCCCTGGGCCTACGAGCCGAGGCCGGCCGAGCCCCAATGCCCGCAGTGGCTCAACATGGGTTTCTCCCACACGAACACTAATGTAGGTGGTGTCTGCAGCCTGGCCGATGGGATCGCCCGCCACCAGCTCGTGACCTCCCTGCATCTCGGCCGGCAGTCCCGCTAGGCCTCCATACGTGACACGTACCGACGGCGCAACCCTTTGCACCACATACAACGTGTTGCCCACCTGACCCGCGAACTCCACCACGCCCGACGCGGTGGCCACCACCGTGCGTCCTACCGCCGACTGAAGAGTGACCCCGCGATGACCCGCGCATCTCTCACACGCAGGAGCTTCGAACGACCGAAGAACTACCCCTGGTACCGGAACGATGCACGCCAAGCCAACTGCTCCGGCACACAGAAACTTCATGACGCAATGTGTGCGCGAAAACGAGATGAGCGGTTACGCCATACCCGCAGCTGCCAAACGGGAGCGCAACTGCAACACAGCCTTGGTGTGAATTTGCGATACACGACTTTCGGTCACGCCTAATGCATCGCCAATTTCTGCCAAGGTCAAACCGTCTTCGTAATACAAAATAAGAATTGCTTGCTCACGTTCTGGCAGTCGAGAAATTTCTGCGCGCATTGCGTCGCGTAGTTCGCCTTCCTCCATGGCACGACCAGGCTGCAGATGTGCATCTGCTTCTGCCGGCGCATTGTCCATTGCAACGTGATCAAGCGGACCCACTGCACCAGCGGCAATATCTGCCAACCACTTCTCTAGTTCTTCAACCGAGATCTGCAACTCCGATGCAATTTCCTCATCTGTTGGCGTGCGACCTAATTCATGTTCTAACTGAGCGATGGCATCTTGAACCGAACGAGAACGAGAACGAACTGAACGCGGCACCCAGTCGAGCGCTCGCAGCCCATCCAAAATCGCGCCACGAATTCGCGGCACTGCGTATGTCTCAAATTTGAAACCTTGAGACGGGTCGAATTTGTCGATTGCGTTCATGAGCCCGAAGACGCCGGCACTCACCAAGTCTCCCGTGTCCACTGTTTTCGGTAGACCTGCCGCAAGACGGCCGGCAACAAACTTCACCAACGATGCGTAGTGAACAACAAGCCACTCGCGTGCGGTGACCTCTTGCGATTTATGCCACGCTTCCCACGCAGAATCGATGGTGTATCGAATAGGACGAGCATTCATGCGCGCGGATGCGTTTCTGTATAAGCAAGTCGCAAACGTTCTTTACTGACATGCGTGTATCGCTGTGTTGTTGCAGCATCGCTGTGACCTAAAAGTTCCTGAATAGAACGCGTATCTGCTCCGTTGTCCATGAGGTGAGTTGCAAACGAATGTCGCAAGGCGTGCGGATGTGTACCGCCGGCAATTCCTACGCGTTCGCATGCTTCATCTAAAAGACGCGCAACATCACGACGACCAACGGCGTGTCCACGAGCGCTGAGGAAAAGCGCATTACCCGATGCCTCATCAACCACTTCATGACGAACCTGAAGCCACTGCTGAATGGCGTGAGTAGCAGGAACACTGAGTGGCACAATTCGTTCTTTCGAACCTTTACCAATGACTCGCAAAGTAGAACCATCGGACGAGACGCTTTGCAGATGCAGTGAGCACACTTCAGAAACGCGCAGTCCACTTCCATAGAGAATTTCCAAGACTGCGTGGTCGCGAGCGCGTCGCCATTCGGGCGCATTGGGATCTTCGCTTGTGACCAGTGCGAACACCGTTGCTTCATCGAGTGGGCGCGGAAGACGGCCTTTGGTCTTCGGCGTATGTACTGCTTCGGTGGGGTCAATTGTGCACAGCCCTTTACGAATAGCCCACAAGAAGTACCGACGTAACGCCGCAATTCGACGTGCCACGGTCCGTGACGTTGCCCCGCACTCATGAAGATGTGCAAGGTATGCACGTACATGATCTTTTGCGATGTCTTTTGGTGCGGCGGAGCTTTCTGAATCCAGCAACCATTCTGCAAAAAGCTCGACATCGCGTCGATACGCCGAACGCGTATTTGCTGCAGACGCCGTGAGCGATTGTTCAAACGATGCTGGCTGCCATTGCGAGAGACGGCTATCGCGAACCGGGCACTCACCTTTCAACGTGGTGGCGCTTGGCGAACTACACGCAGAACACGAGGCGCTGTGAGATGCAATTACTCCTTTAGCGGGCGACACAAGAACCGTCTCGCCACGAGCCGGTTTGTGCGTGCGAACGAACCACGAAAAAAATGAAGCGACGGTGGCCAAGCGTTGCTCCACGGTCTCCACCGAGTATTCACGTTGTTCCAAACTGTGGATGTATTTCTCCACCATGTCCCGTGAAACGTGGGGCGCACCCGATGCACCCAACGCAATGAAATCAAGAAGTGCCCGAGACAGATCGGACCGACGAGTTTCGCGAAGTACATCGCCACAACTCAGTGAGCGAATGTGTTTGTCAAGTTCAAAGACAGAAAGATCGGCGCGCTTGTCACGTGTTGTGGCTCCGCCGCTCATGGCTCCACGGTAGTTCTCAGGAACTACCGAGTGAGTGCCTCCCACCAACCATCGCTCTGCGCCACCCACCCCTGAGCTTCCAGTGAGCCCAGAGAAACTGCGACATCCACAACGGACATGCCAGCCAGAAGCGCAACTTCATCCACAGTTCGAGGCAGATTCTCCATGACATCGAGAATGCGCAAACCAACCGCACTTGGAGGCGTTCGCCCGTCGTGGCCTTTGACGACACGCCGTGTATCTAGCCCGAGGGCGACCAACACATCGTCAACACACGTGACCGGCGCGCATCCGTCTCGCAACAGGTCGTTTGTTCCTTCACTTGGCTTGATGTGGGGCGAGCCCGGTACTGCCATCACCGTGATGTCGCGTTTCATTGCTTCGCGCACAGTTGTCATAGACCCACCTGTTGAGCGTGACTCGACAACGATGAGCACTTCACTAAGCGCCGCCAAGATTCTGTTGCGTAATGGAAACTTGTATGGCTCTGGTGGAGCCCCTGGCGGAAACTCACTCAGAATGACGCCTCGTTCAACAACGTTGCGCCATACCGATTCGTGTTCTCGCGGATACACAACATCGGGACCACCCGCCACCACCGCAATGGGAGGTGCACCACGTTCTGTTCGCAAAGAACCCAGATGCGCTTCTACATCGATGCCGCGAGCCAAGCCCGACACCACACTCACATTCTCAGCGGTGAGTTGTTCGCCCAACACACGTGCAAAATGTCGACCCGACTGAGTAGCAAGTCGTGTTCCAATAATGCCCACACGACGATGTGTAAACGGATGAAGTGTCCCTAGAGCGAACAACACCGCAGGTGCTCGGGGGTCTGAAATAAGCGGGTCGGGATACATGGCGTCCCCTCGAACGCACACATGAATGTTCTTGCTGCGACACAGGTCTTCCATTCGACGTGCGGCGTCTTGTTCCGTTGACCGCCACACGCTCATGACGTCAGCGCTCACTCCAGGCACAGGTGCCGACCTCTCTGTTATTGCATTCCACATCTCTTCTGGAGAGCCGAGAGAAAGAAGACGACGCAGCCGCGTGTGGGTCTGCAACGGCAGACCTGCCAACGCGGCGGCGTAGGCCCATTGAGGAACACCGGTCATGAGTGATGCACCACACCGGTTTCGAGTCGAGCACGGAGATGCAATGCCACACTGACCCATTGTTGCGAGATGACACCCGCATCGCCGTTCAGATCGGCCAATGTTCTCGCAACACGGCGCACGCGGTGAT
The DNA here is from genome assembly GCA_903904615.1 of uncultured Acidimicrobiaceae bacterium. GTDB lineage: Bacteria > Actinomycetota > Acidimicrobiia > Acidimicrobiales > Ilumatobacteraceae > UBA2093. The sequence goes on from CAIVDG010000242.1 coordinate 31,414, forward strand.
ACCCGCGGCCGGTCAATGTTCCGTTGTCTAGATGATGACGCAAGAACATCAGAGCCTCATCGTCCAACGGAGCAACATCGTCCAGCATGTCGCCAGTAATTGCGGAATTCACACAGCCTTGACGAGTGCGCGCAATGTTGTGCACACCAGCAACTCTCTCGGCCACCGCTTCACTGCATTCTCCTTTCGTCTCTCCCGTCAAGTCATTTGTGGATGGTCGGCTGAGATGAACACGTAAGTCGAACCTGTCGAGTAGCGGTCCACTGAATCTTCGCAAGTACCGCTGACGGGCAACGGGAGCGCACTCGCAATTTGCGCGAATTGCCACACCACAGGGACACGGATTGGTTGCTGCTACCAATAGGCATTCAGCTGGCATCTCCACTCGGGAGTGAGCACGAGAGATATGCACGGTTCGTTCTTCCAACGGTTGCCGCAATGCATCGAGAACGCTAGGCGCAAATTCACCCATCTCGTCTAAGAACAAAACCCCGTGCGATGCCAGTGTGATCTCTCCGGGACGTATGTGTGCGGTTCCCCCACCCACCATTCCCACCATGGAAATACTGTGATGCGGCGCGCGGTATGGAGGCGACGTTGCAAGTTCGGTCTGCACTGTCATCCCGGCAGCACTGCGAATCATGGCAACCTGAAATGCTTCCTCGTGAGTGAGACGTGGCAACAGACCCGGTAATCGTTTTGCCAACATTGACTTGCCAGCACCTGGTGGACCGATCATCAACATGTGATGAAGCCCCGCAGCAGCAACTTCTAATGCCAACCTCGCTACTGGTTGTCCACGCACATCGGACAAATTTGGAACGTCGTCAATGACGACTCTTGGACTTTCTGCATCTACATCTGGCCACGGAGCTTCTGCACACAGTGCGGAGACAAGTTCGCACAACGAGCTCACTGCACGCACACGTGAAGGACGCGCAATGAGAGCTTCGTTCACTGCTGCTGCCGACACCACCACATCGTGGTCGGCAACCGAAGCAACCAATGGCGCAATACCTGGTGTGGTGCGCAATGACCCATCAAGACCCAGTTCGGCGATGAACGCAACGTTGTGTACGGCCTCGGCCGGAATTACTCCCGTTGCAACCAACAACCCAACCGCAATGGCAACATCGAGGCCGGCCCCTCCGCGGCGTTCTCCCGCGCCAGCCAAATTGATGGTGATTCGCCGATTCGGCCATTCGAGACCGCTCGACAACATGGCAGCACGCACTCGGTCACGCGATTCCCGGCAACCTTCGTCGGGCAGGCCCACCACGGTAAACGCAGGTATGCCAGGTCCAACGTGTGATTCCACAACGATGCGCGACCCGGATGTGCCTGTGAGCGTTGCAGATGTAATTGCTGCGAACATGTGCAGTCCCCCTTGGGCTCACTTCTGAGATAATCGAGGGAATGTGTACGAAGAGAGCCGCTGTACTGACATCTGTTCTCTTCAGTGCTCTCGCATTGGTGTCGTGTGGCGGATCCGAACGGACAGGGTCAGCGTTCTGCGCTCAATTAGGCAAAGAGATTCCGGCAATCGCCCAACAGCCCACCACCATTGACCAGATCAGCGCAATGGTTGACCGCTACGAGCGGCTGCTGGAAAAGGCGCCACTGTCAATTGAGAAAGACTTAGCAGTGCTGACAGAACTGTTGCGCACCGCAGAAGATGTTGACCCCAACAAGCCCGACGAAGTACAGACACTTGCTGACGCAACGTATGCCGCGAATCAGTCGGCGCTCGCGGTTCGAGACTGGATAAAGAGCACATGCGCTGTCGACATAAGCACGGGGCTCAACATTGACCCGCCACGCCTTCCTACAACCACAGTTGTCGGAACCACAGTGGCTCCGTAATTTCGTTTAGCGAATTTCTCCGCGTCGCACGATGACCTTGTCCACGAGGCCGTAGTCCTTTGCCTCTTCGGCGGTGAACCAACGGTCGCGCTCGCTGTCGGCCTGAATTTCTTCAAGTGCACGACCCGAGTGATGCGAGATGAGTTCGGCCATGCGGCGCTTTGTGAAACGAAGTTGTTCGGCCTGAATTGCGATGTCGGCGGCTTGACCACGAAGACCCGCAAGAGGCTGATGCATCATGATGCGCGCGTTGGGAAGTGTGTAGCGCTTGCCGGCTGCGCCAGCGGTAAGAAGGAACTGGCCCATGGAAGCCGCGAGCCCCATACACACAGTTGCAACGTCGCAACTTACGAACTGCATGGTGTCGTAGATGGCCATACCAGCGGTGACTGATCCGCCTGGGCTGTTGATGTACAACCAGATGTCTGCATTCGGGTCTTCACCCTCGAGATACAGGAGCTGGGCGCACAGGCTGTTTGCAATGTCGTCGTTGACGTCGGTGCCCAACATGATGACGCGATTCTTCAGCAATCGAGTGAAAATGTCTGCACGCGGGTCGCCCGCAGAATCGAGTGCAACGGGGGAAACAGGAAGACCAGAGGTGCTCATACCTTCTGAAGGCTACCTGCTCGGGCAGACTGTAACCGTGCCAGTTCCTGCCGACTTCTCCCCCAATGCCGACGACTTACTTGTCAACAACGCCGAATTCGTCCGTACCTTTCCCGATGCTGGGCTGGCCCTCACCCCACAGCGACACCTCGCAATCGTTGCATGCATGGACAGCCGAATGGACATCTTCCAAATGCTGGGCCTCGCTCACGGTGATGCTCACATCATCCGAAATGCAGGCGGAGTTGTTACCGACGATGTTGTGCGATCGCTCGTTGTCTCGCAGCGGTTGATGAAGACGCAAGAGATTGTTCTCATCCACCACACCAATTGCGGTTTGCAGTCAGTCACAGAAGATGGCTTCAAACGCGAGATTGAAAAAGATTGCGGAATCAAACCATGGTGGGCAATTGAAACCTTCAATGACCCGTACGAAGATGTTCGTCAGTCAATGGCGCGACTCGCTCACAGCCCATTCATTGTTTACAAAGACCACATTCGTGGATTTGTCTACGACGTAGAGACGGGCGCGCTTGTTGAAGTCAGTGCCAACTAGCGCTGAACACCACTGAACACCACTACGACGCGTTCGTCGTCTTCAATGTTCTCGCGCATCTCAAGCACTCCAGCAAGTCCGGCGCTGCCAGTTGGGCTCACATGAACATTGGTGAGTTCATTCGCCATGCGATGCGATGCAACCACGGAAAGTTCAGACGCCACCACCGGTGAGCCTCCGGTGTCAGCCATGCCATCAAGCACGCCAATCCAGTCGTAGGTCTCATCATCGAGAATGCCATCAGCTAGCGACTGTGGTTCTGATTCCCATGGCCACATGCAAGAACTCCAACGGGGCCCAGCATTGCGCGCACCACCACTTGCCTGTGCGTTCTCCCATGCGCGCGCAAGTGGTGCGCACCCTTCCGTTTGAACAGCGTGCAGTTTCGGATGAACACCAACCGACTTCAAGCTGCTTGCAACACATGATGCAAATGCTCCGCCGCCAACTTGAATGAACACGCGGTCAACACGGTTGTTCATTTGCTCCATGATCTCCCACCCAATAGTGCGGCCACCATCAAGACACCATGCATTTTCTGTTCCCTGAACACCAAATGGAATTGCTCCAGAGCTCACCACTTCGCGAAAGCGATACACACACGGGTCGCCAGCAGGGTCGGTATCTACACGCGGACACACGCGAATATCTGCGTTCAGCGATTGAAGCGTGGACACCACTTCATGCGCTGCTGCAACTGGTACGTGCACAGCAATTGGCCACGAGACGGCAGCGGCAATTGTTGATGCTGCAATCGCTGCATTTCCACACGATGCAATTGCTAACGGCGGTCTCTGCGCCAGAGATGACCATGGCGCTCTTCCAGCCTCTTCTGCCATCAGCAGGTGAATCATCTCCGTCACGAGATGTCGCGCTTTATGTGAGCCAGCAACATTGTGAGTCTCATCTTTCACCCAGATACCACCGACTGCGGAAAATCCAAGCGAATCCGACAGCGCATTAGCTCGTTGTAACGGCGTGCGATGAAAGCCAACACCGCCAACGCGCACAATTGCGGAGTTCAGGTCTGAGATAATTCGAATTCGCGCATCTTCAGCCAGTCCGATGCTCTCGCCAAATGCGTCAACAGCAAGCCACTGTCGGTATGCCAAGAACGGATTCTCATCCGCACCCGGACGAAACGGACGAACATCGGAAACGAATCGCAACACATGATGTCTGTCGTTGGCCGACGCATTCGGACAACGCCACGAAAATGGTGTGGAGATACTGACGTGAGCACCACACACAGAACATTCAAGTCCTGTGACAACGCCCGACATGATGAACTACTTCGATACTTTTGCAACGCGTGCGTTGAACTCGTTAATGAGTTCGTCCCACACAGGCGCATAGGCACGAACCGAACGCCAGAAAGATTGCGAACGACGGGCCTCGAACACTTCGAGCGGAGTGCCCTGCTGTTCTACCCAGGTGTAGTAACCGAGGTTGAAGATGCGATTGCGATCTTGCTCTGTGCACTCGATTGTTGCGTCGGTGCCTACAGAACCAAGGTGTTCGCTGAACACTTCAGCAGCATCAATCTGAGTGAAGTCGTTATTGAAACGAGACGCCAAAGTCTTGACGCGCTCACTGGGGTACAGCGCACTGCCGTCAGTTGCGACCGTGACAATGGCATCGTTCGCACCGAATCCGAGAAGTTTCGCGGTTTTGATTGCTGCCAACACGTTGCAGATTGACGAGAACCCGAAGTGAGTGAGCGCTTCAATTAACTCTGGGCTTGCGCCATGGCGCGTTGCCAAATACTTCTGACCCTCTGGGGTGTTGAAGAGCACATCCAGTTCATCTGTTGCCTTGTCTGAAATTCCAACAACAACATCTGTATTCATCACATTGTGAATAAGCGGAATGTGCTTGTCGCCAATTCCCTGAATGTTGTGTTCACCAAAACCGTTCTCCAGCATTGTGGGACATTCAAGAGCTTCAACGGCAACAATCTTTGTTCCGTAAATGTCCTTCAAGCGGTCACCGGCAGAAATGGTGCCGGCCGAACCAGTGGCCGATGTAAAGGCAGCCAATCGAAGTTCGGAGTATCCGTTTGCCTTCACGTGCTCGAACGCATGAGCAAGTGCACGACCAGTTACTTCATAGTGGCCGACGGGGTTTCCGAATTCACAGAACTGGTTCAGAATGAAGTTGCCTGGGTCTTTTGCCATCTCATTACAGGCGTCGTAAATTTCTTTGACGTTGCTCTCGGTGCCAGGAGTACGAACAATGTCTGATGGGTCGGCAACCCACTTGTCCAACCAGTCGAAACGCTCTTTCGACATTCCAGCGGGCAGCACAGCAACTCCGCGTGAACTCATGAGACGACTAATAGCGATTCCGCCACGTGCATAGTTGCCCGTAGACGGCCACACGGCGCGATGACGCGTGGGGTCGAATTGGCCAGTGATGACGCGTGGTGCAAAACATGAATACGCAGCAAGAACTTTGTGCGCCGTGATCATGGGAAAGCGGTCGCCGAACACAACAATGATGGGTGAGTCGATACCAGTGATAGACGATGGCAACACCACATGGTTCGGAACATCTACGCGGTCACCATTCAGGTCGTTGTACCAATGCACACGGAACAAGTTGCGAGGATCGGCTGCGTTCTTGTCGACCCCCTTCGTAATGTCGGCTGGGATTCGGTGCGGCTCAGCCAATTCCATGAATGTGGGGAGAACAATCTTTTGTTCCGCGAATCGGCGAATGCTGTTTTCGAGCGATGCCTCGTCGATGACATGGTCGGCAAGGCCGAGTTGTTCCTGGAGAACGGTGGCGTCAAGGGTTGAGTTCAAGGCAGTGGATGCAGTCACCTGACTAGTTTGCCACCGAAGACACCATCACCGTGCCTACGCAGGTACCCTCACAGGGTCGCCGGTGTAGCCCAATTGGCAGAGGCAGCAGGTTTAGGTCCTGCGTGTTGGGGGTTCGAGTCCCTTCACCGGCACAGTGCATATTTACGACTTACCCACGCCAGCTGTCGTTATCGACATTGCTGCTTTGCGCAAGAACATTGCCACCATGGCCGAGGTGCACCCAGGTCGTCGCTTGCGTCCACACATTAAGGCGCACAAATGCACAGGTCTTGCTGCCGAGCTAGAAGCCGTTGGTCACACCTCGTTCACATGTGCCACCCCGCGCGAAATTCTTGGAATGGTTGCCGCAGGCGTTGGCAACGATTTCTTGCTGGCAAATGAAGTAGTCGACCCTCGTCGCCTTGACGCACTGGCAGAAGCGCAAGAACATGCGTTAATCACCGTTGCTATTGATTCAGAAGAAACCTTGAAGGCAGCCGAGAAGGCCGGCATTCAACACGTGATGATCGATGTGAACGTTGGTCTCCCCCGTTGTGGATGTGACCCAAAGAATGCTGGCCGCCTGGCCGATGCCGCTCGCGTGCGTGGCATGACAGTTCGTGGAGTCATGGGTTACGAAGGGCATCTCATGATGGTGACCGACCGTGACGAAAAGAAACGCAAAGTCCACGACGCAATGTCCATCCTTGCCACCGCGCACGACGACGTTGGTGGCGACATTGTGTCGGCTGGTGGAACCGGCACATACGACATGTTCGCGGGAACCACCGTGAACGAAGTGCAAGCAGGAAGTTATGCACTCATGGATACCCACTACGCACAACTTGGTTTGCCATTTGTCCAGGCAATGTGGGTGGTCGGCACGGTTGTTTCATCAAACGAATCGTGGTCAGTAGTAGACGTTGGTTTGAAATCTCTCGGAATGGACCATGGCAGCCCCACTATCTCGGGTCATTCCGTGTGGTTCTGCTCCGACGAACACATCACCTTTTCACCACAAGACGAAACACCACGCCCCATTGTGGGCGACAGAGCATTTGTTACTCCTTCGCACATCGATCCCACCATGGCCATGCACGACACTGCGTATGTTGCTAATTCTTTCGGAGAGATTCTGGCCGAGTGGCCCATTGATTTACGCGGGTGGTAATCCCACAATGCGTGCCAGCAGGGCGGGTAGTTCACGCAACGCTCGCCCCCTGTGAGAGAGAGCATCTTTTTCTTCTGCCGTCATCTCGGCAAACGTTCGACCATCGCCATCGTTCGGAACAAAAAGGCTGTCGTAACCAAACCCATTATTTCCGCGCTCACTAGTGGCGATAGTTCCTTCACATTCGCCCGCGACAAAATGCATTTCGCCCAACCTGTTCACTACAGCAAGAACAGTCCTGAATCGCGCCGACCGATGAGTGTTTCCCTCGAGAGTGCGTAGCAATAACTGCCGATTCTGCACATCAGTTGCATGGTCTCCGGCATAACGCGCGCTTCGCACGCCTGGCTCGCCACTTAACGCATCGACAAGTAACCCGGTGTCATCGGCGAGCGCCCATTCGTGTGCAAAGTTGGCTATCTCTACTGCTTTAATGGCGGCATTGCCTTCAAGCGTGGGTGCGTTCTCTTCAACATCGCCCACTTCGTGTGGTCGTGGCAGAAGTTCCACCCATTCAGGCAACAATCGCGCAATTTCCGCGACCTTCTTCGGGTTCGCGCTCGCACACACGAGTCGCATTGTTGTTATCGCTCGGGAAGTCGAGCAGGTGGCGCCTCGGACAACAAGCCTGATTGAAGATCAAAGATTCGACCAAGTCCGGTGTCGGCCAACATCAGCAACTCATCTAGTTCGCCACGCGTGAACGCCATACCTTCGGCAGTTCCTTGCACTTCAACAAATCGTGACTCTCCGCCATTGACAGGTCGCAACATCACAACGTTCATGTCCACTTCGGCAGTTGAGTCTTCAACATAGGGAAGATCGAGCACCGGAACGCCGCCACACACGCCAACAGAAATTGCAGCGCAGAGCGAATGAAGTGGGTGCTGAGGAATTGAGCCATTTTGAACAAGCCGAGTCAGTGCATCGTGCAAAGCGAGATAGCCACCGCAAATGCTCGCAGTGCGAGTGCCACCATCTGCCTGCAATACATCGCAGTCCACCAATACTTGACGTTCACCCAAAGCGCGCATGTCGCATGTGGCGCGCAACGAACGGCCAATGAGTCGTTGAATTTCAACGGTGCGACCACTTTGCTTGCCCTTTGCAGCTTCTCTGTCAACACGCTCGGGTGACGACCCAGGAAGCATTGAGTACTCCGCAGTGACCCATCCTTTGCCTGAGCCCTTCATCCAACGTGGAACATCTTCATCAACCGACGCGGTGCACAAAACACGTGTGCGCCCAAATGTGACCAGCACAGAACCAGCGGACATTTCTGTGAAGTCACGTTGAAATGACATTGGTCGTAGCTGATCTGGTGTGCGTCCGTCTGGGCGACTCATGATGATTTCCTCCGCACCGCCGACATTCGACATATGTGCGCTTCCCACAATACGCAGTGAGCGCCCCCAACAGGCGTAGCGTCAATCACCGTGCTCACCGCAACACTCCTCGCTCTCGCCGCTGCGGTGTTGCACGCCTCGTGGAACCTATGGGTGAAACAAAGTGGCGACAGATGGATTGCGTTGTGGGGCCAGATGACCGCGGGCGGGTTCGTCTGCGCTGTCATCTTGATCTTCACCGGCTGGCCCAGCAACTTGGCATGGTGGCCGGTGCTCACCAGTGGCGTTATTCATGTGGTGTACATCGGTGCTCTTGCACGCGCGTACACCATTGGCGACTTCTCCGTTACCTACCCCATCGCTAGGGGCGCTGGCGCGTTGCTGGCTGCACTTGGTGGAGTTCTGTTTCTGAACGATCACTTCACTGCCCTGTCGGTTTTCGGAATTGTTATTGCAATCGCCGGAATTCTTCTGCTCGCGGGAAAGGCAGATGCATCCCATGTGAAGGCCGCGTTGTTGGTCTCGCTCACCATTGGTGCGTACTCAGTTGTTGACGGACATGGCTCTCGAGTGACGGGCGGAAACTTGTATCCACTTGTGCTGTTCGTTGCCACTGCTGTAAGCACAACAATTGCAGGTATAGCAATGGGTCGCACCCGCGACATGGTGACAGCTATGAGATCTCGCGCACATTTGTTTGCGCTTGCTGGAAGTGCTTCTGCATTGACCTATTGGATGGTTCTCGTCGCAATGCAACAAGCACCCGTGGGCTACGTAACGGCACTTCGTGAATCGAGCGTGGTTATTGTTGCACTCATGGGGACGCGTTACTTGGGTGAATCCGACATGCGACGTCGTGTCGTTGCCGCACTCGTGGTTGTTGCGGGACTAGCAGTGCTCATCGCGGGCCGTTAGCGGCACGCCTCTCATTTAGAAGTAAATGATCTTTTCGGCGTTTGCTTCGGCTTGATCGAGATCGTCTGTGTACGCACCGGTGGACAGATACTTCCAACCGCCGTCGCACACAATGAACACGATGGTTCCCTCTTCAATTTCGCTTGCCACCTTCACGGCTCCGGCAAGTGATGCACCTGAAGAGATACCTGCGAAAATTCCGCACTCTTGCACGATGCGACGAGTCCACTCGAGTGATTCGCGAGGACGAACAACGCGCTTGCGGTCGAGAAGTTCACGGCCGTGCCAGTTGTCGAACACGGGCGGGATGTAACCATCGTCCAAGTTGCGCAAACCTTCAACACGCTCACCAAGTGGTGGCTCTACAGCAATAATCTTGATGTTGGGATTCTGTTCTTTGAGGTACTTACCCGTGCCCATAAGTGTTCCGCTTGTGCCGAGACCTGCAACGAAGTGCGTAATTTCTGGGCAATCACGATAAATCTCTGGGCCGGTGCCTTCGTAATGCGCACGTGGGTTTGCATCGTTGGCGTACTGGTACAAGAAACACCATTCAGGGTTTTGCGCTGCAAGTTCTTGCGCGCGTCGCACCGCGCCATTTGATCCTTCTTCACCGGGTGTGAGAATGATTTCAGCGCCGAAGACTTCGAGCATTTGACGACGCTCGATGCTGACCGAAGTAGGCATGAGGATGGTGATGGGATAACCCTTCATCTTCGCGATGGCAGCAAGTGCAATTCCGGTGTTGCCCGATGACGGCTCCACGATGCGCTGGCCAGGAACCAAGCGTCCGGTGCGCTCGGCATCTTCGATCATTGCTTTTGCAATGCGGTCCTTTACCGAGCCAAAGGGGTTTTGGCTTTCCAACTTCGCCACGATGCGAACATTGGGATTAGGCGACAAATTGGAGACGTCGACCATGGGAGTGTTGCCAACGAGCTCGAGGGCGTTCTGAAGTACAAACACCGAGCCTCCGTTCCTTCTCACATCCGCAATCGACATGGTTCTCCTTCGCGGCCTACCAGACAGGCCTCTAGGTGAAACCTCTCCACCTTGAGTGCTATTCCCGATAAATCCAGTCGGAATTGTAACCATCGCCACAGCCATTGTCACCCCCTCTAGGGGAATCAGGCGATGACGATGACTTCTTCGGTAATGGTTCCAGCCTCAATACGGAATGAGCGGGGCTTCGGCTCGCCGGTTTTCAGGCTGACAATGATGTAGTGCCAGCCCGGATCGGGGGCCTGGTCAACGTCAGTTTTGCTGGGATAGGCCTCGGTGTGGGTGTGGCTGTGTGCGCACCCCAGCACTTCCAAGCCCTCCGCTTCGGCGGCAAGCTCGGCGCGAAGGTGCTCTTTCGGGTCAATGGTGTACACCAATGCACTGTGGGCAATGTTGGTGCATGGCACGAAACGCGTGACCGTGGTTGACCCAGGTGCGCCAATGAGCAGACCACACATCTCTTCGGGATAACAGGCAATGGCATGCGCGGCCATGGCGCCTGCGGCCTCTTGCGGCACCGTGAGTTGTTGCGTGACTGACTCGGACATCCCTGCGCAGGCTAGCGGTACGCTCGATTACCCCTATGGCAAAGTCACCAAACACCGTGCTGGCGAGTAATCGCAAGGCTCGACACGATTACGAGATTCTCGACGTGTTCGAAGCCGGCATTGTGCTTGTTGGCAGCGAAGTGAAGAGCCTGCGTGCTGGCCAAGTTCAGTTAGTCGACGCCTACGCACGGATTCTCGACGGCGAGATGTGGCTAGACGGTGTCCATATTGCGCCGTATTCATTCGCTGTCGGGGTAGGCGCACACGATCCAGATCGCCCACGCAAGTTGCTGCTACATCGCGAAGAGATCAATCGTCTTCACGACCGCATTGCGCGCGAACGTTTGTCGCTGGTACCGCTGGCATTTAAGTTGGTGGACGGTCGAGTAAAGGTGGAACTCGCACTTGGTCGTGGTCGCAAGAAAGGCGACAAGCGCCAGTCAATTGCGGAAAAAGCTGTGCAGCGCGAAATGCAACGATCGCTTGGGCGTCAACGCAAAGGTATGGAATAGCCATTCTTCGCATCTTTTGACAGATCTTGGAAAAAGTTGACACCACCTCGCCGTACACTGACAACTACACAACCAATCAATGGGGCTGACAGGTTTCGACAGCAGTTTCGTTGTTTGCACGTGCAACCCGAATTGCTCAGATTCGTTAAACGGGGCAAAAAACAGAATTGCCAACGAGCAGTTCGCTCTCGCCGCCTAATACTCGGTAGAGAGACATCGTGAGCAGCAATGCCGCACGGGGCCAGTCCATCGCAGCCCGGCAACAGAAGCGGAGGATGACGGCGAGAAAGACCGCTGACAATGGGAAAGACTTTTGACTTGTGGGAAAGACCACACGCGGCTTGGGTAACCAAGTAGTCGACCCGTCGACAGTGTTGCGTTAGCGCTACAACGGGAATGGTTGTAGCACTGGTAAATAGCGCCTGATGGACGGGGGTTCGATTCCCCCCAGCTCCACCATTTAATGATGTGCTCATGTGCACCTTGTACAGTCGCTGCGTGCTTCCTACTCAAGTTGCAACGAACGAAGGCGTGTTTCTACTTGTTGCCATCATCGGCACAATTGCATTTGCCACGTCGGGAGTTCTTGCTGCAGCAGAAGCTGGACTTGACTGGCTTGGCGCCACAGTTCTCGCTGTAGTTGTTTCCATCGGCGGTGGAACGTTGCGAGACATTCTCATTGGCAATCTTCCCGTCACCTGGGTACGCGATGAATGGCCGGTAGTTGTTGCCCTTTGCACTGTCGTTGTGGGTCTCGTTGTTCTTCGACTTCCTGTTCACATAGATCCGCGAAACCAGTTGTGGTATCTCGCGAGCGATGCCATTGGTCTCGGAGCCTTCGTTGTGCTGGGAACATCCATTGCGCTCGAGAGCGGCACATCGTCTTTCATTGCCATATTCATGGGTGTCATCACGGGTGTTGGAGGCGGTGTCATTCGCGATCTCTTCACTGGGCGCACACCCATGGTGTTCGTCGGTCAGGTGTATGCGGTAGCCGGACTGCTCGGGGCAATCGTGTTCGTGGGCCTTCGAGAAACCAGTGCTTCAGAACCACTGCGTGTGTGGATTCCTGTTGCGGTCGTGGTCATCCTGCGCGCGTTGGCAATTCGATTCGACTTGCATTTACCGCGTACTGGTTCAACCCATCCACGCGACTAGCGCGTCATCGCTAGGCCTTGCGGATAACACCGTCTTTGACGGCCGCTGCAGCAACAGCAGGAGCAACACGCTCCACAATTGAGCGGTCGAACACAGACGGAACAACGAAACCTGGTGACAATTGAGCGTCGGTGACCGACTCTGCAATTGCCACTGCGGCTGCCAACTTCATACCTTCGGTGATGTCAGTTGCTTGCGCATCTAACGCACCGCGGAAGATTCCGGGGAACGCCAACACGTTGTTGATTTGGTTCGGGTAGTCGCTACGGCCGGTAGCCATTACTGCGGCAAGACCATCGCATTGTTCTGGACGAATTTCAGGGTTGGGGTTGGCCATTGCGAACACAATGGGATCTTTTGCCATTGAACGAACGTCGGCAGCAGTGATGAGGTCTGGGCCACTGACTCCCAAGAACACGTCTGCGCCCTTCATAACATCACTGATGGTTCCCATCTTGCGCGACTGGTTGGTGTGCTCTGCAAACCACACTTTGGCAGAGTTCATTTCTCCGCGGCCAGAGTAAATGGCCCCAACACGGTCGCATCCGATGACTTCACCAACGCCTGCGTTCAACAGAATCTTGCCAATGGCCACACCTGCAGCGCCAACGCCAGCGATGACGACCGACAGGTCTTCCATTTTCTTTCCTGTGATCTTCAATGAGTTCCATAATGCGGCGAGCGCAACGACGGCGGTTCCGTGCTGGTCGTCGTGGAACACAGGAATGTCCAAACTTGCACGAAGACGCTCTTCGATTTCGAAACATTCGGGAGCAGCGATGTCTTCCAAGTTGATGCCACCAAAAGTTGGTGCAATGCGCTGCACAAAGTCGACTACTTCATCGACGGTGCGCGCATTAATGCAAATGGGGAATCCGTCAACTCCACCGAACTCTTTGAAGAGAAGTGCTTTGCCTTCCATTACGGGCATTGCGCCTTCAGGGCCGATGTCGCCAAGACCAAGCACAGCAGTTCCGTTACTCACAATCGCAACGGTGTTTTTACGAATGGTGTACTTGTGCGACAACGCTGGGTCATTCTGAATGGCTGTACACACGCGAGCAACGCCTGGGGTGTACGCCATAGACAAGTCGTCTTTGTCGTTCACCGGAGCCGTGGAGAGAACGTGAATCTTGCCAGCCTCGTGCATGCGGAAGGTGCGGTCCCACCAATCCATCAGGGTGATTCCAGGACAATTCTTCACGGCCTCTACAACCTGCAACTGATGAGCCTCGTCACGACAATGAACAATCAGGTTGCGTCGCAGCACTGGTCCGCGCACATCAAAACCGTCGAGTGCACCGATATTGCCGCCTGCATCGCCGATGGCGGTGCAGAGGTGACCGAGTGCGCCAGGCACGTTGTCTAACTGACAATCGAGCGTGATGGAAAAGGCGGCGGTGGGCAGAGTTGGCATAAGAATTCCAAGGTTATCCCCAACCCTTGGTCCGCCACCCCACCCTTTAACGCACTATCCGCCTAAGGTTTCCTGAAAAGGGAGGCCATCGTGATTGAGCAAGTAGTGCAGAAATGGCATTTGTATATGCGTGGACAACTAGAGGGTGGTCTAGACACTCTGCTGGCCGACGATTGCGTGTTCCACTCCCCCATCGTGTTCACCCCACAAGTGGGCAAGGAAATCACAAAGCTGTACCTTCAAGCCGCCAGCCAAACTCTGCCCGGCGACAAGCAAGCAGAGGAAAAGGACTCGTCACAGAAAGACGGCAAGTTTCGCTACATCAAAGAAGTGATGTCGGGAAACACCGCGGTGTTGGAGTTTGAGACAACCGTTGAAGGCAAATACGCAAATGGCGTCGACATCATCACGTGCAACGACGCAGGGCAAATTGTTGAATTCAAAGTGATGTTCCGACCTCTACAGGCCATCAATGCGGTTCATCGCCAAATGGGGGCAATGCTAGAGAAGATGTCGCCGAAGTAACGGAGACTTATTCTCCAATAAGTTCTTTACGAAGTTCGCGCTTCAGGAACTTGCCAGTGGCGTTACGCGGAATTGGTTCATCGCGGAACCAGATCTTCGAGGGAATTTTGTGCTTTGCCAAGTTTGGAGCAAGGAATGTCCGCAACTCGTCTTCACCCAAAGTGGTGCCAGGTCGCAAAACAAGTACCACGGCTACTTCTTCGCCCAAGCGCTCGTCGGGCACTCCGAACACTGCAGCTTCTGCAATGGACGGATGGTGGTAAATAGCTGCTTCCACTTCAGAGCAGTACACGTTCTCGCCACCGCGAATGACCATGTCTTTTGCACGGTCCACGATGTACACGAAACCGTCTGCATCAATTCGAGCAACGTCGCCGGTGTTCAACCATCCATCTTTGATGGTTTCAGCAGTGGCTTCTTCTCGGTTCAGGTACCCCGCAATAGTGACGGCTCCGCGCACGCAGAGAATTCCCACCGTGTTGGGATCGCGCGGAAGATCGTTGCCTTCTTCGTCGACCAACTTGCCTTCAAGCGTAGGCACAAGCGGCCCACAACTCTCGGGGCGCTCGATGTACAAACGCGCAGAGTTGGCGGTGATGATTCCGCAAGTCTCGGTCATGCCATAACCGGTGCCCGGTTGTCCGCCTTTCAACGCACCGGCAATTTTGTGCACAAGATCTGGCTGCACTGCCGAACCGCCGCCACCCATCGATTGCAGAGACGACGTGTCGCGCTTTTCCCAGTCGGGATGCATGAGTAGTTCGCGACCCATGGTGGGAACACCAGAGAAGGTGGTGACTTTCTCGCGCTCGATGAGTTCAAGTGCACGACCTGCATCCCACTTGTACAGCATGACGACTTTTGC
>CAIVDG010000243.1 GCA_903904615.1 uncultured Acidimicrobiaceae bacterium
GGATTTGTAGACGGGAAATCCATGATTTGGAACCTTCGCCGCAGTCGTCGAAGTGCGCACAACGACAACCCCGAAGCACACCATCACGAGTGTGGACACGATGACCGCGAGACGCTTACGCACAGGGCACCTCTCTCACAGTGCTGCTGCTACCAGTGGAAGCTCCGGCGAGGCATGTGCCGGCAATCTTGTACGTCGTCGCTGTAGGCACCGCGGGAGAGACGGTGCGATTGACCGTTACATCTGCGTCGACTCCAATCCGCGATGAGCCGTCGAACTCGTCGTCGATGAAAATGGAGGAACGCGAGGTCCACCTCCACTCGAGAAGAGCTAGGTCTTGATCAGATCCAAGCGCGAGAACGGCCGCGTGCCATGCGACGATGTCGTTCGTGCGCCATAGTTCGGCGTCGATTACAGCGACACGGTCTTTCGCGCGCGCAACAACTGTCGCCTTGCTCCGATCACAGGCAACCTCTGGAATTTCGGCGGCCGAGCCGTTGTACATCATCCCAAGGTCCACTTCCTCTTCTAAGTACAGCGACTTCTCGCGTAATGCGAAGCAACGCTGACCAGTGGACCATTTCAGAACGATCATCTCGGGCTCATACGAAATCCTTGGGAATCCCACCGAGACGCCCGACAACGCGGCACGTGACTGGAATTCCGAAATGATCCCTCCGGACACGCCATTACCCGAGGCGAAATTCTCCATCGAATTGCCGTAATAGGTGACGTATTGGTTGGTGAGACGTTTGAACCCGATCGAACTGAGGTATCCGAAGAGTGCACGTGCCTCTGAAATGACTTCCTCGGCAGTACGCGACTGCTTCCCTGCTTTCTTCCACAACAACCGTGCGCTGGAACGTGCGCACACCAGATTTCCCCACTGGTTTCCCAATCTTGCGCACGACTTGTTCAACTGCGCCTTCTGTTGCCAACGCCATACGGTTCCGGTCGAATCCGGCAGACACGACGCCTCTCCCTGCCACTGGGATTGGAACAACTGCCATTCGACTATCGCATTGTGGAGTGCACATTCGCGGCCACGCTTGGGCTCCCACGAGTTGCCATAGATGGTGAAATAACGGAATGGACCCGGCGCCTCAATCCAATAGAGTTTGGCACTCGCACGCCAGAAACCGGGGCTGTACTTACGGCAGTACAACCGAACGGGCCGTGCGTAGAGACCGGACCGCTTGCAAGACCCGCCGGCGGCCGGGTACTTCTGCCAGACCAACTTTGTTCCCTTAGCCAACGGCAGACACATGAACTTTGTTTCAGTTGATGCGAACTTCTTAGAACATGACTGGCCAGCGCGAACATCAACTTTTCGTGTGATGTTTCCTTGAGCATTTGCATTTGTCGCAAAGAGAACTGCTGAAAGACAGAGAGTCGAAACAAGAATCGTTATCGCCACGCGTATACGACTATTCCGAACTGTCTTCTGAATGGACACAGCGTCAACTTATTCCTAAGTCTGATCTTTGCTCTGTAGCTGATCTCCAGCTGAGTCATCGTTAATTATCGCTTCTTCATCTTTAAGTTGTGTCTTCAGTTCTTCAATGCTTTCTCTTAGTTGGTCCAAAGAGTGGTGCAGCTCTTTTTTCTGCTTTTCCGAGATGGCATTCAAGGAGCTATTTATGTTCAGCTCTTTTTTCTCAAGCGCATTCACCATTTTCAAGATGGCTTTCACGGACACATGGATGTCGTCCTGTTGTTGCCGGACCCTCTTAAACGAATTAGGTCCAGCTGCAAAGGCAGTTCTCATTGAAGTGGAACCCTTGGCAATTTTCCATCGTGTTGGGATTTGGATGGGACGTTTTTGGGTACCGTCATCAATTTCCACATCAAGTGCTGTCAGAACACCATCAAGTATTCCGAGGGTCTCGCCACTTAACCTTCCCAATTGTGCGATGATGCCATTCAGAAGGCCCGCAATGGTATTCACACGGCGAACTAGGGGATCTTGATCCTCGGTCCCTTCGGTCCCTTTCCCGATTGTCTTCATCAATTCGTCCACATGATTAGCAAGTTCATCCTGGTTGCCTAATACCTGTTTGATGTCAGCGCGCAGACCGTCAGTAATGAACCACATGAAGACCGCAAGTCCGATACTCAGACCAACACTGATGCCAAAGTTTGACCACCTAGATTCATCTGCACTCATCAGAGTCAAGATCACTGCAACAAGAAACGCCAAAACACCAAGGCCGGCGAAAACTGTTCTTCTAATTCTCATTATGAAGCCCCCTAGATTTCGAGCTCATCACGACGTGTTGAATGAACTTACTCGCTCCTTCGAATCCTCCAGACCGAAGTTCGAGGGTTACCCGTTCATAGAATTGTCGGCGTTGGCGTCGACCCCCAGCGGCACTTGAGGAGTATGCGGCAACCCGTGCGTTCATTCTCCGATTTGCAAGAATTGCAGTGCGCTGACGATTGAGTTCTGGAGCATCGGCTCCCGGAAGGTTCTGCACGCGGACCAGTTGGTCTGTGACAACAAATCTCACAAGTTCCCGACCCAATGACGCGGCCCCTCCGCGCGGGAATCTCACTACGTTCTCGGGCGGTTGCGGTTGACTAAAGAAATGAGTGACGGGTCCGAGCCCCAGAAGCCCTGTCGTAAAATCCATTGCCTTCATGTGATCAGTGTCCATTGCCACTGCAGCAGTAAGCGTCTCTACGAAGTCCCCAATCTCCCGACCACGCGCCACTGGAAATAACTCCTGGATACGTTGTGCGAGAGCCCGATTGGCAGCGAGTCTCTTAGCAGTATTCTCACTTCTCATGGAATGAAGCGCCCACAAAATCGTTCCGAGATTCAGAATGGAATCGCCATAGAACTCAAACACCCGAAATCTTTGACTCTCGCGACTGCAAGCATCGGTGAGCAAAGATCGGTCACCAAACCGAACCCCAGTTATCCGTTCAACTTCTTCAGTATTGAGGATACGGGTCACAGACAGACTCTACGGCTGGCTAACGTTTTAATTCAAGAACCAGTATTCAAGATTGACAAAGCGCCGATCAGGCGAAAAGGCCTATTTCGAGAGCCTCTTCTACTCCACGCGCAAGCCAGAGATTGCACGAGCAATCACCAGCTGCTGAATCTCTGAAGTGCCTTCGAAGATGGTGTGAATCTTTGCGTCACGGTGCATGCGCTCTACGTGGTACTCGCGGGTATAGCCGTAGCCGCCAAGAATCTGAATTGCTTCTTCAGTCACTCGCACTGCAGTTTCCGATGCGTAGTACTTCGACATTGAGCCTTCTGCATTCTTGAAACCACCGTTACGCGACAGCCA
>CAIVDG010000244.1 GCA_903904615.1 uncultured Acidimicrobiaceae bacterium
CCAGCAAGAAGAACAACAGCGAGCAAAAGTCCGAGAATTGCATTGAATCTCGTGAATACATTCGATTGGAGAATTTCTCGCACACTACGAGACGACAATTGTTTGACGTAGTTGGTGTGGCCAAGAGCAATTCGTTCTTCAACTTGGACTAACGAAAGTCCGCGGGCTTGCTCCACACCCGTACCGTACTGCTGTTGCAAAACTGAACAGCGGGACAGATGTTCCTTACTGCTGTACTCCCTGTGCGCGCAGTCGCGAAGAGATGTCGCTGCACTCAAGGCACACGCTTTCGGGAATGACGCCAATTCTCATGAGACCAGCGAACATCTTGCATCCGACACAGAAGCCAAAAGCTGCTTCAAGAAATGCTGGGCCCGACAATGCAGCCGCCACCCAACGCGATGCAGCGGTGAGATCGAGCAGGAACAGCACGGACGCTGCGACGCTGAACAATGCGCCGATTCCTTGAGCGAATCGCTTTGGGGGTCCTGGAACAATTCGGTGAGTTCCTGGTAGGCGAGGGGTGATGACCTGTGTGGCTAACCGGGCCAATGGGCTAAACGTGGGCCCCGATGCAACACGGGCAATAAAGCCATATGTAAGAGGTATGAGTAGCCACGCCCAACCAGTCACCGCGTAACTCACAGCCATAACAACAGCTCCCGAGGCAACAATGCGGGCGGAGGTGTCGTTCACCTCGGATGGAAAGTTGAGCAGTTTGGTCACCTTTTCAGCCTAGGCAGAGTCTGGATAGTTCCCACCTGCACCCCATTCGGTTGGAAGGCCTCTAGGGGTCATCACATAGGGTGACGGAATGGATTTTGTTTACCCACCCGAGGCTGACTCATACCGCGCGAAAGTTCGCTCATTTCTCGACGCAAACCTTCCCAAGAACTGGAAGGGCATTGGCGCAATGAATCATGCCGATGCTGCAGAGTTCACAGAAGAGTGGCGCAATAAATTGCGCGACAACGATCTTCTTGCAGTCACATGGCCGAAGGCGTACGGCGGTGCTGGTCTCGGACATATCGAACAGTTGGTCGTTGCCGAAGAATTCGCAAAAGCTGGCGTGCCAGGTGGTGGACCAAATGATGCATTCGGAATTGGCATGTTGGGTAACACCATCATCTCAGTTGGTACCGAAGAACAGAAGAAGCATTTCTTGCCTCGCGTTTTGTCGGGCGAAGACCGCTGGTGTCAGGGTTACTCCGAACCAGCAGCTGGATCAGACCTTGGCAACTTGGGATGCCGTGCCGTGTTGGACGGCGATGAATGGATCATTAATGGTCAAAAGATTTGGACATCTGCAGGTCATCTTGCAAACCACATCTTTGTTCTTGCACGTACCGCTCCCGATGAAGTGAAGCACCGCGGAATCACATTCCTTCTTGTCGACATGCGTCAACCAGGTGTTGAAGTGCGTCCCATCAAGATGATGTCTGGTGACTCTGAGTTCAACGAAGTGTTCTTTACCGACGCGCGTTGTCCGAAAGAAAATGTTGTGGGCGAAGTGAATGGCGGCTGGATGGTTGCAATGACACTTCTTGGTAACGAGCGTGGCGC
>CAIVDG010000245.1 GCA_903904615.1 uncultured Acidimicrobiaceae bacterium
CTTTCGACGACGCCGGAGATCGGCTACTGGAACCACTGCGAAACAACTCGCTCTCCGTTCGTTTCTTTAATGCCGCAAGCACCGTTGGTGACTTCAGCATTGTGTGGCACATCATCGGACTTCTTTACGCAATTGGCTCACTTCACAGACTGCGTGAAGCACTCGCACTGTCTCTTGCCCTTGGTGCAGAAAGTCTGATTGTTAATCAAGGCATCAAACGCATCTTTCGGAGAGAACGCCCCACAACTTCAGGCGACCACCGATTCGATGTTCGCACCCCGAGCACTTCCAGTTTCCCTAGCGGCCACGCATCATCTGCCATATTCGCCGCTGCAATCCTTACGTCATACACGGGATGGCCACTTGTTCTTCTGTGGGTGGCAATTGCACTCGTTGTAGCCCTGAGTCGCGTAGTGGTTCGTATTCACCATCTCAGCGACATTGTGGGCGGAATCACTACCGGCGCAATCCTTTCAGTGCCTGCTCTTGTCATTCTTTCATCAGTGTTTTCATAACATCGAAGGGAATACGTTCTCTCCCTCGTAGGTTGAGGTCACTATGACTCGCACATTCGGACTCACGTACGACTATCGATGCCCATTTGCTCGCCTTGTCCATGATCATGTAGTCGAGGGCCTGCGTGCAGGTGCCGACTGGAATGTCACATTCCTTCCGTTCTGCCTGGGCCAAGCACACGTAGAAGAAGGCGACCTCGATATTTGGGAACGACCCGAAGAAGACTCTGGACTTTTTGCGTTACAACTCTCTATCTCGCTTCGCGATCAGCAGCCTTCGTCATTCATCGACTTTCACCAAGCCATGTTCAATCACCGACACATGGGCGGAGGGTCACTGAAAGACACCGCGGTTCTCTCTCGCATCATCACCGAAGCCGGCGCAGACCCAGCATCTGCAATTGCCGACGTCGAAACGGGTCGACCACTTGCTGTCATTAAAGACGAGCACACCCGCTTTGTGCGCTCTCACCAGGTATGGGGAACTCCAACCTTCATCGTGGATGACAAAGCTGTCTTTGTTCGACTTCTCGACCATGCCCATGGCGATGCCGCCCTCGCAACCGCTGCTATCAACCGAATCCTCGACGACATTGACTGGCCCATTCTGAACGAGTTCAAGCACACCAGCGTGCCCATGTAACGGTTGTAGGTTGGTCTGCATGGCCGACCACGAAAAGCGAATGAGTGATACCGAGTCGCTGATGTGGCGACTTGAGAAAGATCCTCACCTGGCGTCCACTTTCGGCAATGTCACCATTCTCGATCGTCCACCAAACATGGATCTGCTGTATGCGCGCATGGAACGCACCGCACTGCTTTTTCCTCGCCTGCGCCGACGTGTGCTTCCAGCTCCAGGAAACTTTGGTAATCCAACATGGGTCGACGACCCCACATTTGATATTCGCTATCACGTTCGCCATATCTCACTTGCCGAACCGGGCGACATGCGTCAACTACTCGACCTTGTCACTTTGCTCATTGCAGACCCGTTCGATCGTTCACGACCGCTATGGCATTTCGTCATCGTCGATGGTCTTCAGGGTGGCCGCAGTGCATTAGTGCAAAAACTGCATCACACTGTCACCGATGGTCAGGGAGGCGTTGAACTTTCAATGCACTATCTCGACCTTGAACGAGACCC
>CAIVDG010000246.1 GCA_903904615.1 uncultured Acidimicrobiaceae bacterium
CATCAGCGCTACTCCCAAGAATGGAACGATTTTTTTCGCTCGCATGTACCAAACGATAGGGAACAGATGGCCGTGTGTGTCACCATGGAACGCAATGAGTGAAACTTCTCCATCGTCCGTGCACCATTTGGCTTCCACCAGCACCATTGTTCTCGTTGGAATTGCCGCCGGATTTCTCTCTGGCATGTTCGGGGTGGGCGGGGGAATCCTCATCGTTCCGGGACTCGTTTTGGTGGCCAAGATGGATCAGCGCATCGCCCACGGCACGTCGTTGGCTGCGGTGCTCCCAATTTCCGCATCGTCGTTACTGTCGTATTGGTCTCACGACCATGTGGATTGGCGCGTAGGTGCCTGCCTCGCCGCCGGCGCGCTTGCCGGTGCACTCGTCGGAACACGCCTGTTGCACGTTCTTCCTCATCGCACGCTTGCCATTGGGTTTGCAGGCCTTCTTGTTGTGACCGCGGTGCGCTTGTTCCTTCCATTGGAAAGTGGCACTCGTGATGTGCTCACCCTGGGAACCATCTCTGCGCTTGTACTTATTGGCGTTGCAACAGGCATCCTCGCCGGCCTTCTTGGCGTGGGTGGCGGCGTGGTTATGGTGCCCGCCATGATGATGTTGTTGCAGATGCCGGCAGCCATGGCAAAAGGAACTTCGGTCGCCGTCATTATTCCCACGTCCATCATGGGAACCTGGCGAAACCGAAAGAAGAAGAACGCAGATATGAAGGCTGCAGGGATACTGGGGCTTGGCGGCATCCTTGCGGCCGTGGCCGGCGGATGGATCTCTGCCCGCATGTCCGACACTGTCTCGAACGTACTTTTCGCCACTTTGCTCTTGGTGGTGGCCATTCGGTTGGTGTTACAAATTCGAGCCGAGGACAAAGCAGGGGTAGTCCACAACTGACTCGATGGAGTAGAACACTCCTATGGGTAAATCACGTCTCGAAGGCAAAGTCGCTCTCATCACTGGTGGAGCACGAGGAATGGGCGCATCCGAAGCCCAGTTGTTTATTGATGAGGGTGCTCGAGTGGTCATCACCGACATCCTCGATGCAGATGGAAAGAAGACTGCCGAGCGTCTCTCACCCGATGGCTCTCGGTGCATCTTCTTGCATCACGATGTGACGAACGAAGCCGATTGGGACGCCGTGTTGAAAGAGACATTGGGAGCATTCGGACAAATAGACATCTTGGTGAACAACGCAGGCATCTTTGAACGCGGCACGGTTCTTGATACGTCACTTGCAATGTTTGAAAAAACAATGGACATCAACGTGACCGGCGTATTCCTTGGAATGAAGACCGTTGCTCCGCACATGGTGCAACGCAAGACAGGAAGCATCGTCAACATCTCGTCGGTTGCCGGTTTGAACGGAACCCCCGGTTTCTTGGCGTACGGCGCCAGCAAGTGGGCGGTGCGTGGCATGACAAAAGGTGTCGCAAAAGAACTCGCTCCGTTCGGAGTCCGCGTGAACTCCATCCACCCCGGAATCATCGATACTCCGATGCTTCAAACATTTGAGTCTGCTGGTGAAGGTGTGCGTGAGGCGGTCCGTACTCGTATTCCACTCGGATACGAAGCCGAACCAATTCACGTTGCTCGTCTCGCGTTGTATCTCGGAAGTGATGACAGTGCGTATTCCACAGGCTCAGAATTCATCGTTGATGGTGGTTGGTCTGCATGAGCATTCTGGGGACGCGAGTTGTTCGCGTTGAAGACCCGCGCTTTCTCAAGGGCGAAGGTACCTATATTGCAAATCTTGAACTGCCGGGTGCATTGCACCTGACGTTCGTTCGATCATCGTTGGCGCACGGGAAAATCGTGTCTATCGATGCAGACGATGCACTAGCCATGCCCGGAGTGGTTGCTGTGTGGACCGCAGCAGATATCGACCTAGAACCTGCGCCACCAGCGCACGGATTCATGAACAAGAAAATCCGTTTCCCATTTATTGCTTCCGACACGGTTCGTTTCGTGGGAGACATTGTTGCTGTCGTGGTCAGCACCGACAAAACATTGGGTACCGACGCAGCAGAGATGGTCATTGTTGATTATGAATCGCTTCCCGTTGTGCTGGACATGGATGAATCATTTCGCGGGGAAGTGTTGTTGCACCCCGACGCAGAATCAAACATTGTTCTCACCTTTGCGAGCGACAATAACGACGACATCTTTTCGAGTTGCGATGTTGTTGTAGATCTCGTCATTGAGAATCAGCGCGTTGCTCCTGCGCCAATGGAAGTTCGTGCATGTGCATCAGTGTGGGACGGCGAACGCCTCACCCAATGGGCATGCAGTCAAGGTGCGCATGGTGCGCGAGACGGCTTGGCCGACACGTTGGGACTCGACAAGTCAAAAGTTCGCGTTATTACCCCCGATGTTGGTGGTGGCTTTGGTGCAAAGTCAGGTGTGTATGCCGAAGAAATCCTTGTGGGATGGGCTGCACGCAAGTTGAACACACCTGTTCGATGGACGGAAACTCGTACGGAAAACATGGTGTCAATGGGCCACGGTCGCGCGCAACGTCAACGTACGCGCATGGGCGGCACTCGCGATGGGCGCATTACGGCGTATCGGCTCGATCTGCTGCAAGATGCAGGTGCGTATGCAAAAGCCGGAGCAGTTCTTCCATTCATGACTCGCCTCATGGCTGGTGGTGTGTATGACATTGCCAATGTGCAGTTTGAATCACACTCCGTTGTCACAAACACAACGCCAACAGTTGCCTACAGAGGTGCGGGTCGCCCCGAAGCAACTGCAGCAATTGAGCGAACAATCGACGAGTTTGCTCGCGTGTGCGGACTTGACCCGGCTGACGTACGTCGTAAGAACTACTTAACGCCGTCATCGTTCCCACTCACTACAGCAATGGGCGCAAAGTATGACTCTGGCGAGTATGCAGCAGCGCTCGATAAAGCGTTAGAAGCCGCCGGCTATCAGCAGTTACGCGAAGAGCAAGCGCGTCGTCGTGCTTCTGGTAACCCATTGCAGATGGGAATCGGCATTGCATCGTATGTAGAAACCACAAACCCTATGGGTTCTGGTGACTACGGCGCAGTAGAGATCACCGATGAGGGCGGCGCAATTATTCGCACTGGCTCGTCGTCTCACGGACAAGGTCACCACACTGCGTGGGCCATGTTGGTGTCAGATGCAACTGGAATTCCTTTCGACAAAATTGAATTCCGATTTGGTGATACCGACGACATCTCGCGTGGCGGTGGAACAGGCGGATCTCGTTCATTGCAAGTGGGTGGCAGTGCCGTCAAGTTGGCCACTGATTCAGTCATCGACAAGGCACGTCAACGCGCCGCAGATCTTTTGGAAGCTGCAGTGGAAGACGTGGTCATCGACACCGTTCGCGGCGGATTCCACGTTGTTGGTTCTCCCGCACCACTTCGCACGTGGAGCGAACTGATGGTGGGTCTAGATGCTCCACTTGAAGCCGAAGTGGACTACGTACCCGAAGGTGCAACTTTCCCATTTGGCACTCACATCTGTGTTGTTGAAGTAGACGTAGAAACCGGCGCAGTAGGCGTGATGCGACACATCGCGTGTGACGACGCTGGCATCATCATTAACCCGCTCATTGTTGATGGTCAGGTTCATGGTGGAATTGCTCAAGGTGTTGCGCAAGCACTTCTTGAAGTTGTTGCCTACGACCCCGACGGAAACCCCATCACGTCGAACTTGGCCGACTACGGGTTTATCTCTGCTGCTGAACTTCCTAGTTTCGAGCGCATTCCAATGGAGACGCCCACACCGCGTAATCCGTTAGGGGCCAAGGGAATTGGTGAAGCGGGAACCATTGGTGCAACACCTGCGGTCCATAACGCAGTTGTTGATGCAGTCAGTTATTTAGGTGTCACACACATTGACATGCCCTGCACATCAGTGAATGTGTGGAACGCACTTCAAAAAGCGCGTTAAGCCTGAACGTCTGATCCGCGAATAGACAGGTGTGGTCTTGCCAAGAGCGCACCTGTTGCTATGCAGAACAACATGACGGCAGTGCACACAACGTACGTACTTTGCCCGATGCGGTCATAGGTTGCACCTGCAACACCTGCGGCCAATCCACCAGACAACGTCAGTAGTCCGTTGTAGACGCCCTGAGCAGAAGCAAGACGATGTGGAGGCGCCACTAATGCCAACGCCGCGGAACCACCAGTGATGGTGAGTCCATCCACCACGCCGTGAAGAACTCCCACGAACAACATGATGTACGGAGATGACAATGTTCCGTACAGCGTCATAAACACAGCGGCGATGGAAAGCCCAGTAATGCTGGCGCGAAACGGGCCATGCTTTTGAGTGAGTCGTCCGCCAACGGGGGCAAGAAAGATCATGGGCAAAGCAAACACAGTGATACCAACGCTGGCTACCCAATCTGGTGCGCTGATGTCGTCCATCATGACGGACCAAATGGAATCGAATGTGCCGATCATGATGTATAGCGCAAGTCCAATGACAATGACTCCAAGAATTGCGCGCATCTTCAACAAGTCGAATGCAAAACGTTGAGAGGGTGCAGTGTGCTCGTCTGCTTCATTGACGTTCACTTTTGACAGCAGCAAGAACACAACTGCAAGACATCCGCCAACAATGAGGAATGGACTCGCCAATCCGAGTGGTTCAACAGTGACTGCAGCAATAACGGGACCAAGCGCAAAGCCAGCGACACCCGCAGAAACAATGCGACCAAGATTTGATCCCATCTCTTGTGGATTATCCAAGATGATGATGCGGCGAAGTGCGGGGTCTGCGGCGCCGCCACCGATACCCGTGAGGAATCGTCCTAAGAAGAGAACAAGGAATGATGATCCGAACGCCATCACAAGACAGCCGAGAATTTGAGTGACAAGTCCCAGCATCACTAATCGACGAGCGAATCCTTTGTCGGCGATAGGTGCCAGAAAAACATTCGACAAGAAACCGGCGATAAATCCCGATGCAACGATGAGCCCAAGTTTTGATTCAGAGATTCCGTATTGGTCTCGGTAGTCGTCCAAAACTGTGAACATGACTCCGTAACTCATGGCGCCGAGCGCGCTTGCAGACTGAAGAATTGTGACGAGTCGTTTCTGCATGGCAGTGATGTTTACGCGGTGAGCGTTGCTTTGACGTGGTCAATAAGAGTTGGCCACGTTGCACGCAAACCAGGGTGCAAGTTGAAACCACCAACATTGTCAATGGGCACCCATTGCAAATCTTCCGACTCTGCATTCGCTTCAAACTCGCCAATGTCCGAATGAGCGTGAGCAATCACTGTGTCGTATCGCCAATTGCCGTGGTCGTCGGTGAACACCGCCCTGAAGTCAAGAATCTCCGGATCGATTCCTGCCTCTTCGTGGGCCTCACGTGCAGCGGCCATGACGGGGTTTTCGTGCGAATCGAGTGCGCCGCCAGGAAGCGCCCAGGTGCCACCACCGTGTACCCAGCCAGCGCGTAACTGCAACAAGACGCAGACAGGGGAGAGGTCGGTGCGAACCAGTAGAAGACCCGCGGCCCCGAACCGGCCCCAATGGCGCGCATTGCATTGTTGGCACAACACCCAACCGTCGCCATCTCGAAATCCCACGAACTAGATGTTGGCACAGAGCCCCACCAGTTCGCTGCACGGCAATGGTGTTCTACGGTAGGGAGATGAAAGTTGAACGGTTAACAGGGGTGCTGGGCGCCCGACTCACAGATGTCAACGTTGCTCAATTAACCGATTCTGAGTTTCGAGAACTTCGAGCGTTGGCCTGTGAGTATGGCGTGGTCTTCTTGCCCAATCAAGATTTGTCAGTTCATCAGCAGGTTGAACTTTCACATCGCTTCGGGCCAGCGGCGGAATCGCCGTTTATTGAGCCAAGTCCTGATCACCCGGAAGTGATCAAAGTTCTGAAAGAAGCCAGTGATGGCAAGGCGTTCAATTTCGGCGGAGCGTGGCATAGCGACTTCAGTTTTCTTGCAACGCCTCCGTCATTCACCATCTTGTTTGCACTCGATATTCCGCCGTATGGGGGAGACACGTTGTGGTCGTGCATGGCAACCGCATACGCCACTCTTTCTGACCAACAGAAAGAACAATTCGCTGGCATCCACGCTGTGCACACTGCACGAGATGCGTATTCGCCAAAGATGCAACCCATCCACTCCGGTCTGTCCAGCATGAACATTGTGTGTGATGACACCGCTAATGAAGCGGAGATTCACCCTCTCATCACGACACACCCTGAAACAGGAAAGAAGATTCTGTTCTATAACCGCGCGTATGTGCGAGATCTTGTCGGCGTTAGTGATGACGAAAAACTTCGTCTGATGGAATGGCTACATCTTCACACCACAGATGCAAAGTTCAGCGTTCGCCATAAGTGGACCGTTGGCGACTTGGCAATTTGGGACAACAGATCAACACAGCATTACGCGCTAAACGATTACGCCGGTTTTCGTCGTGAACTTCATCGCACCACGGTTGCTGGAAGCCGTCCAGTTTCGTGAGCAACTTTTCCTGGAGTGAAGCATCTGACGAAGACGTCGACCTCCAATATTCGCCCTCTCGTTTTGCACTTCGCCCATTAGATGAATATCTCGCTGAGTACGCAACCCTCAGTCAGCCATTTCGTGGCGCATCGTTAGCGACACCGGGCCAACCACTTCTCATCTACATTCACGGCGGGTACTGGCAGAGACTGTCGGCTGGTGATTCTCTCTTTAGCGCCCCCGATGCCATCAAGCACGGTATTTCACTGCACGCAGTGGAATACACCTTGGCCCCACATGCAACGGTGCCGCAGATAATCGACGAATGCATTGCCGATGTTTGTCGTGTTCTGGACGCGCTTCAACCTTCCCGCGTCGTGTTGGCGGGCTGTAGTGCGGGCGCTCACCTAGCGGCCATGTGCGCACGAGATACGTCGCTACAAGGCCGTATTCATGCTGTTGCATTGCTGAGTGGCATTTACGACGTGCGGCCCATTGTGCGCACTCCCACCAATGATCCACTTGGTCTCACTGTCGAAACCGCAACCGAGATCAGCCCTCAGCTACTTCCATTCGTTGCCTCGCCAGCCGATGCATTGCTTGCGGTTGGTCGTTATGAATCAGAAGAGTTCATTCGACAGAACCGCGAGTATGGACAACTGTTGGAACACAACGGTGCACGCGTGACTATTGAAGTAGTGGACGACCGTGACCATTTCAATCTTCCGTATGACCTGTTACGAGAGGGCACGTGCGTGGGAGACTGGGTACTCGCACAATTGAAAGGGTAAGGCAATGACACTGCACGACGCATTCGCAAAAGCTGCTCAGTTAGACGCACACGACCCCCTTGCTGTGCAGCGTGCGCATTTCGATATCCCTGATGGGACGTTGTATTTCGATGGCAATTCGCTTGGGCCACTCACATTTCGGTCACGCGAAGCGCTTCATCAAACAATTGAGCACGAATGGCGTGAACGATTGATTCGCTCGTGGAATGAAAACTGGTTAGACATGCCTTTGCGGGTAGGCAACGCAATTGCTCCACTCATTGGCGCTGCAACCAACACGGTTATTTGTGCAGACAACACGTCAATCAATCTCAGTAAAGCCCTTCATGCAGCAGTTGCTCTGCGTCCTGACCGCACAGAGATAGTGGTGGACATCAATAATTTCCCCACCGACATCTACATTGCGCAAAGTGTGGCCTCTCAGTACGGGCTCACCCTTGTTGCTGTCACCGCAGATGAAATTGCCGGTGCAATCTCTCAGAACACGGCAGTGGTCACCGCTACCCACGTTGACTATCGCAGTGCGCGAATCCTTAATGCAGAAGAAATCACTCGTGTCGCACATCAACACGGCGCATTGATGGTGTGGGACCTTGCTCATACGGCCGGCGCAGTTCCCTTTGATGCTCAACAACTCGATACGGATTTCGCGGTGGGATGCGGGTACAAGTATTTGAATGGTGGGCCAGGCGCGCCTGCTTTCATTTATGTGGCGCCGCGTCTCCTTGAAGTCTCGGGTCAACCTCTCCAGGGGTGGTGGGGCCATGCCGAGCCATTCCAGTTCGAAGTTGACTACCGGCCAGCGCCTGGCATCTCACGTTTTCTCACCGGCACGGCCAATGTTCTCAGTATGAAGTCGCTTGAGGCATCGCTTGAAGTCTTTTCAGGGGTCACCATGGCCCAAATTCGAGAGAAGAGCATGGCTCTCACCTCTTTCTTCGTGGAGCTGTTCGACCAGTTCTTGGCCGCCAAAGGCTTCACAATGGGTAGTCCTAGGGCCCCTGAACAGCGCGGAAGCCATGTGGCGCTTGGGTTTGCGGGTGGTAAGGCATTGGTGGAATCCATGGCCGAACGGGGTGTCATTGCCGATTTTCGGCCTCCCGACCTAATGAGATTCGGCTTTGCACCCCTCTATAACTCATACGCCGACGTCGTGAAATTGGCAGAACACCTGGCCAACCATTGAGTTAGGGGTGGATTTACAGGTAGTTTTTCTCTACTACCCAGTAACGGCGGGTAACCGCCACATTCCTTAAAGGGGAAAACACATGAAGAAGAGTGTGCTGCGCGCAGGCGCAACATTGCTCGCTCTGTCACTCGTAGGCGTTGCCTGCGGTGGCGGTGACGACGCTTCCGGTAACGGTTGTGAAGGCGACTTGAAGATTGCATTCTTCGGCGCACTCACAGGCGACAATGGAAACCTTGGCCAAAACATCAAGAAGGGTCTCGACCTCGCAGTTGCTCAACACAACGCCGAGAACGCAGACAACCAACTCGTAGTTGAGGCTTACGACTCCCAGGGTGACCCCGACCAGGCACCTGCTCTTGCTGACAAGGCAATTGCAGATCCATGCGTCGTTGGCATCGTTGGACCTGCATTCTCTGGTGAGTCTGCAGCAGTCAACCCGAAGTTTGAAGAAGCAGGATTGCCAATCATTACTCCTTCGGCAACAAACCCAGCACTCTCCACCAACGGTTGGGACATCTTCCACCGTGCACTTGCAGGTGACGACAAGCAGGGTCCTGGCGCAGCAGCAAAGATTGTTGCTGACGGCAAGATGAAGGTCGGCGTTGTCGACGACAACTCTGAGTACGGCAAGGGTCTTGCTGACATCGTTCAGGAATCACTTGGCGACAAGGCAGTTGAACTCAACAGCCTCGACGCAGAAGCATCTGACTACTCAGCAATCATCACCGCAGCTAAGGACGCAGGCGTTGACGCAGTGTTCTTCGGCGGTTATTACGCTGCAGCAGGCAAGCTTGCAAAGCAGATGGCAGACGCTGGCGTAACAGCAACCTTCTACTCAGGTGACGGATCACTCGACGTTGGATTCATTGAGGCAGCAGGCCCAGCAGCAGAAGGCGCAATCCTTACCTGCACCTGTGCTCCATTCGACACCAACCCAGAGTTCCTCAAGGCATTCCAAGATGCGAATGACGGAGAGAACCCAGCAACCTATGCAGCAGAGGCATACGACGCAGCATCCGTGTTCATTGCAGCCATCAAGGATGGCAAGACAACACGCGCTGACATCCTCAGCTTCATCAACTCTTACGACGCTGCTGGCGTTACAAAGCAGTTGAAGTGGGACGAGACCGGCGAAGTCACTGGCTCCGCTGTGTACGCCTACGAAATCAAGGACGGCGCCATCAAGGGCATCGGCCTTATCGAGTAATCCTTAGGGACTACTAAAAGACTGGCAAACGGCCGGGGAACTTTGTTCCTCGGCCGTTTGTTTTGTCTACGCTGGAATAACCGTCACACAATGACATTGTCCAATTACAGAACTGGTTTCACCAATGCCTGACTGGCTCATTATCCGCACCTTTTGGGACCTCACCGTCACTGGTTTGGCGCTCGGATCCATCTACGCGTTGGTCGCACTTGGGTACACGTTGGTGTACGGCGTGTTGCGGCTCATTAACTTTGCGCACTCTGAAATTTTCATGGTGGGCACGTTCGGTTCG